>NZ_JBXMTI010000040.1:0-24799 GCF_057083605.1 Candidatus Villigracilis sp.
AGTGGGCTCTGCGGGTGCGGCGGAGGGAAATCCGCAGGCCAGGATGGATAAGAAAACAACCAAGAGGGAGAGATAGGGTTTGTTTTTCATTCGTACTCCTTTGTAATGAAATTTCAGCGGATTTCACACACGGGATCTCATAGGTCTGTGCAAACTAATCTCTTGCGCGAGCCTTTGTTTAGGTTGCAACAATATGCGATAAGAAGCTATGGATTCTGGCAGGCAAAAAGAGGTACAGCGGCAGGGATGGATACCCAATTACAACCATTGGATGTACATGCCGCCTCGTCAGTAAAGGATGAGCAATCGGGAGGGGTGACATTGCCACAGGCTTGTACTGTAACATTAGCCATGAGCGGTGTGCGCAGGGATGTATCTCCATCATTTTGTTGAATGACAACCTGATACTCAAGTGTGGCCTGGTCAAAGGGAATAGCGCCGCCTAGTAACGAAGTTGGGTTGAGGGTACGCTGGTAGAGATTACCACCCATTGGGTTCATTCCCACACTATCGAACTCACCGGATGAGCCAAAGCGATAGAACAACACCACAACTTTTATTCCCTTGGGCGCAATGACTCGGGCGGTGAAAGTCACATCCAGCGGACCGCAACTAGCCTGGCCGATATAAACCAGATTCGTAGAGACACTCTCAATGGAGGCTTGCCCACCCGATGCCGCTGTCGGCGTGAGGGTAGGTGTTGGGGAAACAGTAGCAGTTGCATCGGTTGAGGGAGTCGAAGCGGTTGGTGTCACATCGCCGGCAATGATGAAGTTTGTTTCAGCAAATCCGCTCCAGTTCCCATCATTATCCTGCGCACGCAACAAGAGTTGGTAATTCCCTGGTTCGCTCACTCCGCAATCCTGAGTCAGTGTAACCAACGAACTTTGTGTATCCGGGCTGGGGATGGAAGTTGCGACCCCATTAATGGAAAGTTCGAACATGGCAATACCACTGGGCGAAGAACCATGCGCCACGATCTCACATGGGTTGGGTGGATAGAATATCGTTCCAGGTAAGGGGGCATCGAACCAGGCGTTAAGTCCTGTGCCCGATAAATCGCCAGTATCTCCGGCCAATGGAGCGCAGGCCGAGACCCCAATCCCTAAGATCAACAGCCAAGTGAAAAGTTTCGTTTTCATCGTTCGGCCCTCGCTGCCCTAAGGCGTAAAGTAGTAAATTTCGAGGTGGAAGTTGGCAACCCCCGTTTCACAAATGCCAGATCCATCAGTTAATGGACTGGGCGCACTGGCAGGCGCGAGGATGAAGCCATGATGTTGTTCTGGATGGGCGATCCAGCTTTTCACGATGGAGGTAACATCCACTTCTGGAGAATCATCCCACTCTGATATGGATACAAAGGGGCTGAAGTATGTTGCGGACATGAGCACATTATTTCCAACGAAATGGTTTCCCTGATCCAACCCCGTCCAATCCTGTTTTGCCTTGCCGATACCGCTAACGCAAGCAAGTTTGTAATTGGTTGCGAGGCCGGAGGCGTGATATTCTTTGAAAGCTGAAGAATATTTCAGCAAAGCCTGCTGGATTACAGCAGAAGGAGGAAGCACTGGCGACGTAAATTTCACCGCGCCGGCATAATCTCCCTGACGGAAGCAATCGTTGTCATCGTCATCCACGATGTAGCCACCCACCAAGACCTCCCCAGGCTGGTTGCCAAAGCCGGTATTCTTGTTCACAAGCAAATAAGAATCTGCGCCACCGTAGGTATCACAGTCTCCATCTTGAATCCACTGTCCGCCCGTCGTGAGCCAATCGCTGGGATTCAACGATATCATTTGCGGCGTAGGTGACTCGCCGGGGCAATAGGTCGTCATTTCAGAGGCCGCAATGGTGGGGTCATTCACATACGCCCGCACTCCATAACAATGCGGTCCCCATGGCAAGGGAATGGCTGTCACCTTTTGGCTGGGGTTGCTCACCTGCTTTAAATATTTCTCCACCTTGGTAAATGGATCGATATCATAAAGGCGATATCCATCAATCTCGTTGATCCACACGCAGTCTCCGCCCCAGCACGGTTTCGGTTCCCACTCCCATTCCAGGATCAAGTATTCTTTCACAGGAGCGTTCATCAAGGTGTCGCAGATAAAAGGCGCCAGCAAAGGATGTCCATGCGATGTACAGTCGGCGACGTTCATCGGCTCCCGCAGCGCAAATGGGGGCGGGATCGTCTTGATTCCACCTCCAGTAAATTTCTCTTCCGGGATTGGGACCTTCGGGATGCCCACGAGCACAAAACCAGAAGCATCGATCATCACCTCGGTGGGCGGCTGCTGCGTATCGAATTGAGTTTCTCCCTGCCCAAGATACTTGAGCACGCCTCCCAACCAGCCCCAGCACTGCGCTTGAATTACGATCTCTTCCTGGCTGAACGGAAAGTCAGACTGTAGATAATTCGCCTCTCCCCCACCAAGAAACTCAAACGGATCCTTCGGCATCTTTTCCCAAACACCGTTCCCGCTGGAGGTATAGCAATAGGATTTATCAACTGTCTCTGTCGGCTTGAACTTCCAGGATATCAGGATCACGGGACCAGATGGAAGACCCGCGCCTCCCTCTCCGGACCCGTTACCTGCTCCACCACTTGGAGCATTCACCTCGTTGACAGGCACCTGCACCGGCTGCCCGCCCGGCAGTGGAAGCGTTGGGTCCACATGCGGATTCGCGCCCGTCATTTGATCTGGAGGCACGCCGAATCCCGCACCAATTTGTGCTAACGTTTGTCCATCCCCGGCTGGGACTTGCATGATGCCATCCCCGGGCAACACGTTGACGAGCACCGCCTGAGATTCTCTCACCTCTCCATTCGAAGCGGTGGAACGAGCGAGCAATGTATGGACTCCCACTGGAAAAGCTTGCCAAGTCCATGAGGCGTTTTGTGGTGAGTCTGTAATCATACCCAGCGATTGGCCGTCTACAAAAAGTTCAGTGCTTTGAATGGGTTCAGGCGCAACGGCTTGCACATCTACCGTTACGAAGTCACCTGCATCCATCTCATCGCCAGCAGGCGGAGAGACAATGAACACAAGCACAGGTGATGTCGGAGTTGTATCAATTGGCACAGCCTGTGAGCGCAAATACCACCACCCCCCACCGATCACCAGCAACGTTACAACGAGCAATCCTGCAATCGCACACCCCCAACGAGACTTTGGTTTATTCATAGCAAACTCCTTACCTTTCATGAGTTTGACGATAAAACACTTTAGCATTTTTTGGGCAGAAAAGAATTCCCCATAAAGTCCTATTAAAAAGAGTGGATTTACCGTATTTGCCGATCACAATCAATCGAATTTAGTCGCACTAATTTTCAAGACAGCTATTTAGTTTTGCATCATACGAGCAACAACCACAATCCCCCAAGAATCAAAAGAATGCCAATAACCAGAGTGATCAATCCCCGCAGATGAAATCCAAAATCCACCAAGGGCTGCTGTTTATCTTTTTTCCATGCGCTTCCCTTAATCAAACGAAGGATACCAAACAGAGTCATGAATGTCCCAAATACGAGTAATAGGATTCCCCAGCCTTGCGCGGATCCCACCAAGCCTGCCAGATAAGCGCTAGGCGCGCCGGGTTGAATCCATTCACAAACGCTATACAGAGTTAAGCCCGCGCCAAAAAGGAAGATGATGATTGCCAGGAGGCGGGCCGAGGCTCCGGAATAATATTCGCGGCGGCTGTACAACCGATCGAACATCTGGATTCTTCCCTGGACAAAAGTATCCACGCCGAGGCCAAGGGTCAACAAGCCAAAGAGGCCGATTGCAATGGGAATCAAGCGAGGCACTTCGAATTGTTCCGCAAGATAGACCAGCCCGCCCGCGATCAACATGACGAGGATACTTAGCTTGTCAATAAGGCGCATGATCTTCTCCGCGAAAAATCGACGACGAGAGCTGACCAATCAAATCATGGCTTGCTTTGGCATACGAAGGTTGGCCCCGGAAGCTCCCACCAGTTACAGTTGTTGGCGACACAGGTGCGTTGGTCTGTATAAGCGGAACAGGCATCCGTGCCACCGGGGTCGCCCGCGGAACCGCAAGCCCGTGCCTCGATGTCAGCCAGAAGCGGCGTGCGCAGTGAAGTGTCCCCATCGCTCTGCTGAACGACCACCTGATACTCGAGGATGGCTTGATCAAATGGGATCGAATTCCCGAACAGAGACACCATGCTGATCGTTCCCTGGTAGAGGTCGTTCCCAATCGGACTCATCGCAATGTTTTGGAAGTCCATGCCAGGAAAACGGAAGAACAAAAGCACGGCTGTGATCCCTTTCGAGGCGATGGCATGGGCGGTGATGGTGGTTTCCATCGGACCGCATGAAGAGTTGCCGACATATACCACCCATGTGGAAACCGCCGTGATCGCAAACTCGTCCGGCGGACCAATCACGGGGGCAAGAGTTGGAGTAAGAGTCGGCGTGAGCGTGGCAGTGGCTGTTAGGGTGGAAACAGGCGTATCGGTCGCACGAGGCGAGGACGTTTCAGTTTCAACAGGAGCGACATTCGGTGCGTCAAGAATTACTGTCGTTTCGGTGTATTCGCTCCAGACTCCAGCCGTATCCTGTACGCGCAATTCGAGCAGATTTTTCCCCGGCTGCAAAGGCGAACATTCGTGTTGCAAGGTCGCAAGTGTCGCCTGGGAATCCGAATTGGGAATGCTGGCGGCAACACTGTTATTGATGGAGAGTTCAAACATAGCTATGCCATTGGGTGAAGCGCCATGCGCCAAAACCTGGCATGGGTTGGGGGGAAATAAAACCGTATCCGGCAATGGCATATCGAACCAGGCCTGAGGTTTTGCGTCAATCGATTGCGCTTGTGGCATAGTGCAGGCTGCAAAGAGAAAACAAACCGTGAGCGGTAATATTCTGCGAAACATGGCTGCCTCATTTCAAGGACAATTATAGGGATGGCAGGTCTGCTTCCAGGCCTCGCCAAGCGGACCTTCTTGTCGGCTGTCTCCATTTACGGCAACATTACTGAACCCCACACCTTGAGGAAATTCAAATTTACAAAGTCCACCCGCTTTTACAGTTGCGAGCGCGCCTGTATAAAGAATATACCAATCATCAAAGTCCTCGGGTTTCCAGCCTTGTTTGACAAACTGCTGATGTCCTGGCAGCCAGAAGGGGTAAGGGTTCAAAACGATCACAAAACTGGTTGATTCACCCGGTAGTAAGGATGGAAAGGTTCCAGTGCCATCCAGCAAATTCCCTTCAATGGCTGTGCCCTGCCATTGGAAGCCTGCAGCCGAAACATAACTCTGACCAATATGCGAGCCATTTGTAGCAAAGGCACCAATATTTATGTTGCAGGATTTTGGCTCCGGGAAGTCCGGGCCTGTTGTATTTTGGCGGCGCGTGACTTGAACCTCCACCATGGCCGGGGCTGGTTGGCCTCTCGGATCTTTTTTTGTAATTACGCCAGGCGGGGCGCAGAGCGGTTCGATACCATTTTCATGCGCCTCCTGTTCTCCCATACACGATGAATTGCTCATGCTTTTCTTCACCTGATCGAGACTATAGTCAATGCCCTTACTAATGACGGCCTTGCAGTCATCGGGGCAGGGTATGCCCTGGGCCTCCATTTCCTGAGCGGCAAGTTCCACAAGATTCTGCTTGCCAAGATCGGTCAATTGATCGAATTCGGGTAGAGAGGGCGGCAAACCAACATATGTTTTTGCGGCAGCGACCGCGAGTTTCGCCGCAAAGTGGCAGGCATCCTTCACTTCCTCCTGCCCGCTGTTAACAGCTTGCGTTGTCAATTTGGCCCCAATACAAAGCGGGTTGAGCTGATCAACCAGCTCGGTGGCCCAATCGGATAATTTATTGTAGAGTCCGCCGATGAAATTGAACGCATCTTCAATGGGATCCAGGATGCCGGGCTTATTGCCTCCCGTGAATTTTTTGGGGCATACCTTTTCTCCGGGTTTACGATCTGACCATTCAGAAAGAACTCCGCTGTCATAAAATGGATTCTCAACAATTTCAACGCAGTACTCGTAGTAGAGATCCGGCACATGAACGCCGGTGAATTTCAAGATCTTCACATCGTAATAAGTTTTGTCCGGTATGGGCACAACGGGGATGGAAATCTTGATCCCGCCGCTTGGATCATATTTCATGATGACGGTGTTGGATGGCTTGCCTGCGGGCTGCCCATTGTTTACAGGCAGGATGCGAACATAGTAACTTAAGACTCCGTCTTCTGAGGAAACATTCTGCGCGCAGGGATCGAAGGTGGTAAGTACGGGCGCTGCTCCGCCAAAATCAAACGCACCACCATTCCCTTTTGGTATCGTCACAACTTGTGGCCCGGACCCACTGAGGTCTCCGGGCGAGTAGGGAGCGGAAAAAATAGGCTGCAGGCTAAGAGAATTTTCAAATGGTGAAAGCTGCAGGGATTCGATCTTGGGTTTGAGGGAAGAAAAATCTATAGTGAACACAAATGGCGAGGCGGGTGTGCCGCTTCCCTTTGTTTTATCTGTCAACAACAGGCAGGCTGGATTCAGTGACGCTTCCGATTCGAAAGGAATGCTGGATACCTGCCAGATTCCATAAGCCGCAGTTGTGTCCGTTCCAAAGCGGAAGGTCCTTGTGTCATAGGCCATGCCCCCTTCCTTGAGCCACGCGTATTTACCATCGTTTGGATTGTATATGCCGCGTACATCGAGCGTGGTCATCAGAGAAAGGGAAAATCCGAACGGCTCGATCATAGCCGGTGCCTGGGTGCTCTTAAATGATTTATCAAAAGTCCCAAGCAGGGTTGCCCTTCCATTAAACATGCCCCACACTTCGCCGCGCATAGTAATATCTCCGACAAAATTCGGAGCAAGAATCGAAGCGATCTGACCAAAGTCAATCGCCTTAACTTTCTTCAGATATACAAAGTCTTGCGCAGGGAAACGACGCCAGTCTCCGTCATTGATCGAAAGATACAAATAGTATTCGTCCACGCCGGTAGGGATTGAGGCAAGATCATCCAGGGTTGTGGGCACGCCAGAACATTTGGCATCGGCGATGTTGAGGCTGACAAGGTTCCCTGCTCCTTCGCCCGAACCATCGAAGGCCGAGACGTAGTAATGATAGAGCCCGTAAAGACCGGGGTCCGTGTGGGAAATGGCATCCACTCCTTCATGTGCGGGCAAAGTTGCCAGCTTTGAGAATGACATGGAGCCCGGGTCAAGCCGATAAATTTGAAATCCCAGCTCGTTCGTGGCGTGATCGGAAATTGTCAGGGCCGCATCGCATCCCTGCCCAATGACATTCAATGTTGGGGCTGAGGGCGCATGGGGAGGTTTCAAGAAGCCTTGTTGTGCATTAACCGACCATTCCTTGATTTTCATCAAAACTTTGGCGCTGATCGAAGGAGAAGACGCAGCCTTCGGTGGGTTAATATGAACGAAGACTTCCTCACCAACTGAAAGAGATTCAATGCTGGCCAAATGTGGATTGTCTTGGATGATCTGATCGAGGGTGACATTGTATTCTTCCGCAATGCGTGAGGCAGTATCACCTTCTTCAGCCTGAACAACCAGTATGTAACCGGGGTCTTCGATCCCTTTGATATGGATGGCGTTCGAAAAAGCTGCCTGTTCTTGGTCGTTGTAGGCCCTAATCATTAAAGAGTGCGTGCCAAGTGTTTTCGGCGACCAGGTCCAATAATGGACTAACAGACCCAAACCGTCTTCAGGCGCAATGTACTCCTCGAACAGAGTTCCATCCACCCATAATTCCATACGATTAATAGAACTATCTGATATTGCTTCTGCCCGAACAGCAAGACCCGCACTGACAGGATACGCCTCTCCATCTTGAGGGTCTGTGAGTGAAACGATGATATGATTTGAAAATTCGGGAGAAGATATGGAGGGAACAGTGGTGGCAGGAATGCCGCAGGCAATCAAAAACAAAAGTAAAACAAAGAGATGAAATGACTTTCGGCTAGATACTCCCGAAGATATATTATCCATACTGAGGCTCCTCACCGAATCAAGTCTGGTGTTGAATCACTTTAGCATGTTTGAAAGTCAAACACAAATCCCCTCAATCTCCTAATTGGATTGAAATAGTCTGAATTACTTAACCAACCTGTTGTAAGCTTTATTCTGGCATGAAAACAACCACATCCCTGTGCCATCGTATTAGTGACTAGGCCATTTCTTACAATGATTCATGGCAGCAATTGTTGCCGTGAATCATTGTTTTCGTTCAACTCGCGAATTGATAGTACTACGACCAAATACACGTTATGCCGGCAAATGTAACAGCTGAAGAGTGGCTCTATCGATTCGCTTCATCGTTGTCATCGGGACTGGTGCACTGGCGGTCTCCTACCGCTGCGGCAGCGTTGAAGTCAATCTTTCCATCGCCATCATTGTCGATGCCATCACTGCATTGAGGAGTGGTCTGCGCTGGCTCCGGCGTGTTGGTAGGTGGAGGAGGCAATGGGTCGAGTAGGACAGGCACATCACAATTGCCACTGACTTCGCCAAAACTGGCATCCTTGGAAACGTAACCAACACTTCCTGGTTGAACTTCAACGGCCCAGAACTGTTGGTTTTGGCTCTGCCCAACGACAGGCAGCATCGTGCCGGCTACTACGGCTGTGATCTCAGGATAAAGGCTGGCCCCGGGCCCCTCGCGCACGAAGGCATTGACTGCCGCTGTCCAAATGCAGGCCTGCACTGCGGGAAGGGGCACTTCGGCTTCGGCATTGCCCACCTCAACTTGAGCGAAAGCCGATGGCCCGTAATCGCCATTACCATTGGCTGCCCGTACCTCAAGTAAATAGGTGCCGGGTGCTGGCGGCAGCCAGGGTTGGCTGATATGGGTGATAGTCTCCCCGACCTGATCTCCTCCGACCGGAGCGGTGCTAACGATCTGTCCGTTAACCTTTAACTCAAATGTTGTTATGCCGCCTGGGTCGCTGGCGTGCGAGACCACGTTATAGGATGCCAGCGGAATCGTGCTGCCATCCAAGGGCGCGTCGATCCACGCCCCCGGCCCGCTGGGAACATCAGAAATAACAGCGTTAGGTACTGGCCCACAGGCAGCGCTAAGGCCAAACAAAAATAAAGCGGATATTCTCAAGATGGTTTTCATAGTTGTCATCTTTCGATATGTGTTAGGGCGAGGGAGCCACATGGAAAAACACGGTACAGGAGGCATTGCCGTTATCACCCTGCGACATCGAGCTGTTGGTGCTAAAGCCCTGCCATCCAAATATGGATTGCGGCCCGATCCATGTTTCCGTATGGCATACATCATCGTCGCCGCTATTCTCGTCATAGTCCATGGCGTGCACTGCTACGCGGATTTGACTTCCGTCGCCTACTGTGATCTGTATCTTATTATTATTGTTCGAGTAAGAGCCTACACAGTGCGAGTAGGTGTTGCTGGTACACAAGCTCAACTCCGAGATGGGAATATCACCTTCCGTCACGATCTGAGGGCATTCCAGGCTGATTCCCTGGCTATCCAGGAAACCCCAATCCAGGGATCCCTCCAAGCCGTACCAAGTGAACGAATCGTCGGGGCAGTCACCGCCGCTCCAACCCCAGTAGCCCAAGTTGAGCACCGAGCCGCTGCCAGGATTCTTGCCCTCTGCTACAAATGAAGCATAGACCTCGAGATCGTCGCCACCGGTCGCGCCATCTCCCAGATCTCCGATCTGCAACGTATCGAAGGTCACATCCAATTTGACTTCGCTGGGCGGTGGGCAGTTGACAAGTGACGTAACCGTATTACTATCCGGGCCTTCGATAAGCTGGTTGGGATAATCTGGATCATTCGGGCCTCCCTGGTAGAACATGCGCACCGTGAAATAATAGGTGTTCTCGCCGCAGGTGCCATTGGGCGGCGGCACGAACGCAGTCAGATCGTGGGGTGTTGTAGCCAGCGGAATCGAATTGCTATATTGGGCATATACGTGGAAACCCACCTGCCCACCATAGGTATTAGCTCTATCCAAATAGGATTGAAAGCTGTTGCAGGCAGCACCCTGGCCATTCACGCATAAACCGTCGCTGACATACCATACCAGGTAAGGTTGCGATTGACCCTGGTCCTGGTTGTACTCAGGAAACCATGCGCAATATAGGGCTTCGATAAAGTTCGCATCCTCGGGCAAATGTTCTGTACATGCGTCCGGGCCGAAGAAAAGGATTGCAAAGACCTTGGGCATCTTTGGATCGGTGGGAGCTTTGGGAGGCGGATCCCCTTCCTTAGTCTGAATAATCCCACCGAGACTCAAGCCAGCTGTCAACCCACTGCCCACCAACTGTAAATTACCCAGGCTGGGATTGATCCCATCCTGATGGAGCTTGCCAAGCAATTGCAATGCGCCGCCCCCCCAACCCCAACATTCCAGGTCAAGTGTGAGAGGTTTGTCATCGAGCTCATTTAGAAGAATGCTATCAGCCTGACCTTGAATGTCGAAACCGTCTGCACCGGGCATGAAGAATCCAACCGACGGTGAACGCGACCAATCCACGCCATTCAGGGATTTATAGCAATAAACCATATCGGCATTGATGTCAGTTTTAAGGCTTGTGAGTTGGATGGATAACAGCGGTGGACCGGAGGCATTCTGGGTGCACTCGGCCGGGTTACCCTCCACAAATACGATATTGCTATCTGCCACTTCGACACCCTTAAATGCACGCACCATATAACTATTTGCGTGCGTATAACTCTGATCGGTATAGGTCAACCAGTCGAGTTGTGATTGACCATCCAGCGTGGCAATCTTGGTCAGCATCGGAGCGGTTTCTGTCATTCTAAAGACAATGAAGCCGTCCTCGCCATCAGAAAGATCGTGGATGTTCAACGTTGCGCCGCAGCCTTCGGGCTCAGCAGTCAATTCGGGTACATCGGGCGAGCCGCCCAAAATATTTGATAACCAGTCACCTACGCTAAGACTCCACACCTGCGCTGGCCCAATCGAATCCGATTCATCCGGCGGGGCAGGCTGCGCTGGAAGTGGAATCGAATCTCCACTCCCACCTCCACCGTTGCCGATTGGAATGCTTTGCCCAGCGTCATCGGCCCCGCCATCTTCCCCAGTTTTGGTTGTAGGCCCGACAATCACTACTACTGGAGTAGAGTCGCCGGTTATCTGATCCGCGTCAATTGCCCGCGCAATGAGTGAGTAAGTTCCAGGGCTGTCAGGAGTCCATGAAAAATCCGCCGCAAAAGGTGTGACTCCGCCCGGCCCAGGCGCACCCTGTACACCAACAATCTGCCCGTTGGACCATAGCTCAAGAGAGAGTAGCGGATTCGCGCTACCGGCGCTCACGTGTACCAGGAGCGGTGTACCCACGGCGAATTGTGCCCCCGTATGTGGATCAGTGATAGCCAGGGTGATCGGTGATGCCTTGTCGGGCAACTGCTCGACTGAGGTACGATATCGCATAAATTGCAGTGTTGCTAATCCAAGAATTAACACCAGCACTACCATGCTAACCCCAATGCATCCGATCACAGGTAATCCTCTTCGGTTGCTCATCAATACTCCTATTCGCTCTACAAGATCATGAGAACCCCCGACGAGAATATTGTTTTTTAAAGGCAAACTCCATGACTTCCGAGTTTGACGATAAATGTACTATAGCAATCTTTTAATAAGATTACTACCCCCCATAATGTCCTATATAAAATAAGAGACCAGCCTTCCCTGCTACCAGATCGATCAAACTCGTTTTGTGTGAACGCGGCTACTCCCTTTCGGATAACACATCAGCAACGATCAAGAATATGGAATTCTGGGTTTTTCATTAAAATATCCTATAAGGAAAAATCCTGGAGTTATTATTTATGCTACACTGTGATTTACAGCAAATTATTTTCATTATCAAGGACAGAATCCTATGGCTAACTCATCCTTGCTCGATGTCAACGATTCCCTGCTCATCGCCATTGATATTCAACCTTCTTTTGTAAGAAAGGAATCGAAGAATGAGAACAACCAACTCTTGCAAAGGATGTGTTGGGTGATCAAGGTCGCAAATTGGCTAAACATCCCGTTGATCGTCACGGCTGAGGATATACCCAACACAGGCAATATTTGTGATGAAGTGGCGCAAGTCCTGCCGTCCGATACAAAAATTTTCAACAAGATGAGTTTCGGTCTTGCTGCGCAGAAAGATATCCTCGAAGCCGTTCAACAGACTCAGCGCAAGACCGCTGTCATCATCGGCTATGAGACCGATGTATGCGTCGCACAATCGGCACTGGGGTTGATGGATTTGGATTACAAGGTGGCTGTCGTGTCAGATGCCACAGGCTCCCCTGACAACGCGCACCAAATTGGCATTGACCGTATTCGCAGCGCGGGCGGAATCATTGTCAGCGCGAAGAGCCTTTACTACGAATGGATCCGCACCGTGGCAAAATCTGTTGAATATGAAAAGTCAGGCATCGAAACGCCTGAGGGAATGATTTTATAACCCACCTTATCGCTTACGCAGAAATAACTCCGAAGGCGGTGTGTTGACGGTTCGTCTTTCGTTCACCGTGTCGAAACAAGTGAAATGATTATAGATATAAAGCAAAAAGGGATGTAAACCCCGAAGGGGTGGTATGACTTTGCTAAAAAAACAATAACATCCCTTCGGGATTGAAACTGCATAAGGTAAGTTGCAAGAGTAAACTTCCGAAGGCTCGATACCTATCGAATTCTTCGGATCAATCCCCAAAACATTAATTTGATGATTCGAATTCGGTGGATGAACTGTCCATACCAGAAACAAGATCGTTGGTTAATCCCATAGTAAAGACGCAGCCACCAAACAGAAGGCGGTGTAAAGGTCTGCCATAAGAAGCGCAGCAACCCAACCTGCCGCCAACTGTGAAATATATATTGCGGCCAACCTTTGGGATATTGGTTAAGGCCCGATGGACTTATGCTCTGCCGGACAGGCACGAGCATCACAAGGCGTTCAGGCATTGGGGTCAGGCTATAAAATACTTCAAGGCGTTCCAGAAGCGCGCGATCATACTGTTGTAAATCATCCCAATCAATCGTTTCGGCATGTTGTTCAACCAGGCTGACAATATCTGCGACCCACTTCAATTGCAGGGGTCTTTCAGCAGGTGCCTCAGATAGATGACGTATTAGATGCCTGAACAAGTACTTGAGAGTATCCATTGTCGCGGGGGTATAAACAACTTGCCCCCCTATCGCAACAGGCCGGGGCGATGCACCAAGGCTCATGAATTCAACATCGGGAATATTATCCTTCAGTGTACGCTGCCGAGCATCATAATGATGCAACTCAACATGGGTGCGAATGCCATTTTTCAGCGGCGAATCAGCTGTCAGTTCTTTTGGGAGCGGGCCCGAGGGAGAGTGAGGCGCAGAGTCCACGCGAAAGCCTGCGCCCTTTAGTAAATCCAGAGCGGGCAAAATATCCTGTTGTTTCAACAGCAGGTCAATATCGCTAGTGGGACGCAGGGCCGGGTCCGGGTAATATTCATATGCAAGCGCCAACCCCTTGAGCACCAGAGCGCGGATGCCTGCGCTTTCAAAGAGCAAGGTGACCTCCAGTAATGCCTCAGTGTGTGCTTGATTGAAAGCGCGATGACGCAAATAAAGCCCCTTGAGAGTTCGCTCCGTTTCTGGCGGAATGGAAATGCCTGCCTTGCGGATGTGATGCCACAACAGCGGAGCCATGCCATGCAGTTCGGCCTGGGCAGGCAGTTCATCCCAATCGGTGAACGCTGCAATCTGTCGGGACAATTGATCCAGCATCAAGGGGTGCGACTCCGCTCGAGCACATAATGCGAGCAGGCGATAGGTTGAGTCTATTGCGTTGTGATCGTTTGCTGAATCCATTGCGATGCGGTCTCGATATCGGAATAGGTAAGGCTGAAGGCAGTGACCTGACGGGCAAGGTGTGTGGTGGTTGCCATGCCATGGTCTGGGAAGTTGCGGGCATTCACCAAAGTTTGCATCAAGCGAAAGAGGGTGTTGGCCGAGGTAAGACGTTCCACTTGGAAAGGAACTCCCTCTTTATAAGTTGGGAAGATAAGCACGTGCGGCCTGACTTCCCTTCGAACTGCTGAGGCGTTAAAAAGAGTTGGCGCAACCCAGGCATTCCCGTCTTTGAATTCGAGCAAGCCGTCTGTTGTAGTACCAGTCCTAAAAATACTGTGTTGCTCTCCCGAACGGACATCGGGACGATGTGAGGGAGCGTTCTTCGCGACCAAAGAGTCTCGAACTTTCGAGAGGCGAGACCCTTCGCTGTCGCTCAGGGTGACACTATTGAGATGACCTTGAGATTTCGCCAGCAACTCCCTCCAGATGAAGGCTGACCCCTTCTTGAGAACCAATGAGCGGCAGAATCCGCTGATCTCATCCCCTTCAATTGGTAATGCAATTACTTCGTCGGTAAGATATTGAAATCCATTAGCAACCAGTTGCACAGTGAGCGTGGACTTGCCACTGCCGCTCTTGCCACACAACAGCAAGCCACGATCTTGATATGCCAGCGCCGCGGCATGGAAGATAAGATGCGTAGTGGATGCGCCATTTAGCTGGGTGAGGCCATCCTGCATGAGTTGGAAGAGGACTTGCTCTACTGTACCTTCGGAAATGAGATTGCGATCATCTCTTGAGAGGGAAAAGAGCGCTTCCTTCCCTGCCTGAGCTTGATACTCACAAATGACCTTTTCATCAATTCCAAAACAGTGTGCGAAGTGCGTATCCACCGCTTTGAGAATATTTGAGTGATCGATATCGAAGCGGATCGAATTTCCTCCAAATTGCACAAGCCGCGTGCTGGTTGAGGCATGGTTCATGATGATTTGAAATTTTATCTCATCCTTCTATAAAAACAAACTCACCCCGATATATTCGGGGCGTGAAATTTCATTGCGCCAGGGCGTTGAATTGGTTTTGAAATACACTACGGAGTGATGAGCCAATCCACGGTCTTGCTGCAAGTATCAGTTCCATCTACAGAAGAGGCAAATTCAAAAAGTGCGGTGACCGACCCGCTGGTTTTGCCCGAATTGGGGAGCACTTCACCCCAATTAGGAAAGGCGCTAGTAAGAGCAGCCCCTGTCATGCCATCGCTCTGATCGGCAAAGCTGCATACACTACGTGGGGGCTGTGGTTCAGCCGGCCCAACGGAAAGGTGTGTATCTATAAATGTAAGGGTCAAACATATTGGTATGCTGTAAGGTAGCGGAAGAGGTCCAACTGTAGCACTACCAACCCAATCACCAGAGGAGATGTCCAGGCTAAGGTCGCAGTCCAAAATTCTCAACCCCAGGGACGAGGCCTGCGCATGAGCAGGTAGCACGCCTGAAGTAAGCTCAGGTGTGCTCCATTTGGAGGGCAGGTTCGCAAGCACTGATGCGCCGACAGCCGCGCCAAGCAGTTTAATCGCATCTCGGCGGGATATTTTTTTAGGGCTTTGTGTGGGTTCGGTCATATATCTTCCTTTATATTTTGCTTAACTGATTTTACATGAGGAAAGCACATTTGAGTAGAAGTTAATTAAGGGTACTAGTTATTAAAAAACAAACTCACCTCAGATAAATATTTTTGAGGTGAGGTGAAACAGGTCTTGCAATACAAACGGAATCATTCTAAGCAAAAGTGATCGTAGAATCGCAGATATCGATTCCCTCAGCCGGGTTATTGAAAGTCCATCTAAAAACGATCTGGGCTCCCGAGGTATTACTATTGATCTGAAGAAGGAATGAAAATACCTCACCCAAATTATTGGTGAGATAGTTTCCGCTCGGATTGCTGGTCACATTCACCCCGGAATTGGACAATATTGCAAGATTTAAGCTGATGCCCAAGGCGGCAGGTGTAATGGTAGCATCAAGAAACATATTTATTGGTGCACCATCTGGTGTTAAGCCTGTGGAGCCCGAGCAACTGGCAAATGAAAATAGTGTTGTTGATGTTTGTGCATGCGCTGGCAAAACACCTTTAGCAATTTCAGGGGTGCTCCATTTGGAAGGCAGGTTTGCCAGCACCGAAGCACCAGCAACTGCGCCAAGTAGTTTAATCGCATCGCGGCGGGAAAGTTTCTTGGAAGATGGTTTGGTCATGGAGCACGTCCTTTTGAAGAATAAGGTTGATGTCTGTAATATTGTACGCGCTGAGGCAAATTATGGCAACGATTTAATAGATGCATTGGTGGTAAAAAGAATTCATTAAACTAGGAGATGTGGGTGATCAGTATCGCAGCGGATCGTGTTCCCTGCAAATTCGATTAGCCATGAGTTGGTTGGAGCATGAGTCATTATGGTTTAAAATTTTATCTCATTCTTGATTAAAAACAAACTCACCTGCGTAATTTGTATTCGCAGGTGAGTAAATCCGATAGAATGGATGACAGTCTGGTTCAAACGCTACAGGGGAAATCCACAAACATCAAGTATAAAAGTCTCATTATCAGTACCATCATTTGGGTTTTGGAAGGTCCAATTAAAAATGATACTGCCGTTAAATACTACGTCAATATCAATATAAACCTTCCCATCGGGATCAGTATAATATGTACCATCTGGGGAAGAAGTTGGGATATACCAAGTTGGACCGCTAGTCGGATTGGTCGCAAGAACCAGAGGAATGTCGGCAATTGGCTGTGAGATTTGAACCCAATGCGTCCCCACAAAACTACAGCTTAGTTGCGAAGCCGCTTTAATCTCCTGGACACCAGACCTATCTTGTGGAATCAACCTTACTTCCTCGCTGGGGATGAACCCGCCGTCAATAAATAGTAAACCGCCTGAGGTCTGCGCGTGAGCAGGCAATATGCCGCTGGCAAGCTCGGGTGTGCTCCATTTGGAGGGTAGGTTCGCCAGCACAGAGGCACCGACAGCCGCGCCAAGCAGTTTAATCGCATCGCGGCGGGATAATTTCTTTGTTTTTTGTTTTGGTTCGGTCATGGAGCACGTCCTTTTGGAAAACAAGGTTGATTACTGTGATATTCTACACGTTCAGGTAAATTATGACCATGATTTTCAAGGTCAATTGGAATAAAAAGAATTTGCTTCCTGCGCCGAGGACGGCGGCTGGAGCTTGCCTAAAGCCAACAAACCGTTGGCTGTCATTTTAGTTTCAGCCGCCATCGAGCGCGCCTTGTGCGCGCAGTTTTTGAATCGTCTCGGGCACTTCTTTGGCGATCTGGGTACGTGAATCAGGATAGGCTCCGCTAAGAACCTGCACGATCTGATCCACGGTATTGTTGCCGTCACACATTTGCCAGATCAGCGCGGCGGTCTCATTGGTGTGGATGATGACATTGCGCGTGGGGTGAAACAGCACTAACTCACCGTCCATCTGTTCGATGAGGAATCCAGTGCATTGTTTTGGGGTGGAGGTGGGGGCGGTTAATTTCATAGCATTGTTTCCTCGTGGGAGATTTTATCATGGGGTTTGTGAAAAGAAGACTTCGGAAGTTTCAGAAACTTCCGAAGTCTTTTATGAGTGCGAAACCCCTCCGTTTCACTACATGGTTTCTATTTCACCTTATAGTATTCGATCAACAAATGGGGGCGGTCCCTGTCTCGGACGTAATCTCCGCTGAAGAAGGTCAGGTAATCATTTTCAAAGTCATCGTTATCATCCAATTGGAAGGCGAGGCGAAGCTGGGTTACACCGGTCAAGTTAATATAAGGGAGGGCCGAGCTATCCAACATGGCCCAATACCAACCGTCAACCGGGTTGTTTTGGATCAAACCCACCGAGTTCAGGCTGGCTGGCGCCTGAAAATCAGAAGCCTGCAAGGTCTTAACGCTAAAGAGACCGGAACTAAATGGGCCATAGCGAATATCAATTGTGATGTTGCCATGAGTTTGGAAGGGGTTGGTTCCCATCACACCCTGCAACTTAATCATCAGGATGGCTTTGGTAACCACGGCATTATCAGGTAAATAGGAGGTGGCGAAATGCAAAATAGACCGATATTGACGATCCGTAGCATTATCACCCAGGATGAATGTTGCCGCCGTGGAATTCCTGGCATAGCCCTGATTGCTGTCCTCTTTTGATTCAAGTATCCAGCCGTCATTCCTGCCGCCTGATCTTAATTTCTCGGTGACAGTGACGTAGGTTATTTTATTAATGATATAGGTCTCACCAATATTGAAATTACCATTCCCTGCACCCGCTCCGCCCAATGGATAGCCATAGGAATCAGTAATACTGTCATTATCTACAATGTCAAGGCGGAGGGTGCCGTTGCCGGTACCGGTATTGACTGTCACCGTGCTAATGTTGCCTGAAGTCTGGGCATCGGTCACAACTGCGCCAGAGATGCCGCTGGCTGTTAGCAGAAAATCACCGATATCCACTCCGCTCACAGGTTCGGAAAATGTCACGCTGAAATGAACAACTGAGGCCGCGGTGGGATGCGCATCCATTCGCAGAATACTGATCACTGTTGGGGCAAACCGGTCAACAAGATAAAACTCGCCTGATATGAAATTTCCATTGCCAGCACCTGCGCCACTGAGTGGAATGTTGACGGAATCCAAAATGCTGTCGTCATCTAAAACATCCAGGCGCAAAGTGCCATCACCCGTGCCCGTATTGACCGTGACGTTATAGGTAGTGCCCGCGCCGCTCACATCCGTTACAGATGCGCCAGTGATGCCGTTGGCCGTAATCGAAAAGTCACTTGCATTCACACCGCTGACCGCTTCAGAAAACGTTACGTTGAAATGAACTGTATTATTTGCAGTTGGGCTTGTCTCAACACGCAAAACGCTGGCGACCATAGGCAGGGACTTATGAACAATATACCAATTGCCTGTATTGAAATTACCATTCCCTACGCCGACCCCGCCCAAGGGATTGCCTGAAACATCTTTAATCGTGTCATTGTCAACAACATCCAAACGCAGGGAGCCATCTCCTGTTCCACTATTAACAGTGACAACAAACTGGGAACCAGAGCCGCTGACACTTGCAATGGATGCTCCAGAAATACCACCGCTCATTGCGAGGCTGAAATCATCTGCTGTTACGCCGCTGACAATTTCTGAGAAAGTGACATTGAAGGAAACAGTAGCGCCCGTTGGGTAGGTGCACCCAGATCCGCATGAAGCATCAACCGATGTAACTGTTGGGTTGGGATCAGGTGTGTATGCAACCTCATACACGAAAACATCAAATACTCCGTTCGTATCGCCGCTGACGAAAGGATCACTTGAGGCAAAGGCGATGATCCTTCCGTCACCGGAAATAACAGGCACAAAGAGGGAATTACTCCCATGCGGCACCACACTGATTCCCCCGGTCAAACGATCGAGGACACGACCTTCAAAGATGGCCTGCCCATCGCCTCGGTCATCAAATTGATAGGCAATGTAACGACCATCAGCGGAAATCACAGCCTCATCAGAATTGCCGATCAACATGGAGTTGTCTGCATAAATTGAAGCGAGGGTTGTCGTACCAGTTTCGCGGTCATGCACATAGATATGTGTAAATGAAAAATTATCCTGGGCAATCAAATTGGTGGACGAAGACGCGAAGGTTACAAACCGTCCATTATCAGAAATGAATGGGTTGCCTGCGCCGCGGTCCGCTTGAACTCCGCTCGAATTGACAGAGACACGTGTGGTAGTGCCTGTCTGGCGGTCACGCACAAACACATCTGTTTTGTTGTTTGTATCACCGCCCACCAGATTCGTTGCGCCTGAGGAGAAAGCCACATAGCGGCCATCACCAGAAATAGATGGAATGGATGAAGCCGCATTGGCCTGTGCGCCGCTCGAGTCAATAGAAACACGCGTCGTTACAGCAGTAAGGCGGTCATGCACAAAAATATCCTCCAACCCATTGGCATCTCCGTTCACCAGATTTGTGGCCTCGGAAATAAAAGCGACATAACGTCCATCGGCAGAGATGACCGGATAACTGGATGGGCCATTCGCTTCGGCACCATTAGAGGCGACGGAAATGCGCATCACACTACCCGTTTGTTGGTCTGCCACAAAGAGATCTACTACGCTGTTGGCATCACCGCTCACTAAATTTGTTGCATTCGATTCAAAAGCGATAAAGCGTCCATCTCCTGAAATGGAGACAATACCAGAATCTCCATTTGCCTGAACTCCGCCCGCCGCCACCGAAACGCGGATGGTCCCACCCGTTTGTCTGTCATGGACGAAAGCATCAGAAAAGCCGCCCGTATCACCGCTCACCAAATTGCTGGCAACCGATTCAAAGGCCACATAACGCCCGTCATTGGAAATATCGGGACGATGTGAGTACCCATTTCCCTGTGCCCCACTTGAATCAACCGAGACGCGAGTGGTTACGCCCGCAATAGCCAAAACTGGAATCGCCAGACCTGAAAGTAAAACCATGACAATCAACAAGGCTGTTATTCGCAGAAAGGTCCGAATATATTTAGGATTCATTTATGTACTCCTTTCATGGGCAGGGTTATGTCCCAAACTATCCCTCCTTACATATAGTACAGTTGCAATGGGAAAAATGAATGTTTCAAAAACATTCCAAATATCCGCCCTATTTCCATCCAAAAAATCAAAATCCCCGCAGCTCAATCCATCGATAGTTTTACAACCTTTCAACACATCTTACTTGGTCTGAGGGGCATGTCTGTGCTTGATCGATCCATGTGATTTCTCAGGTGTCCGTTTCTTATGGCCTTTGTGATTATTATTCTGCGCAGGCTTTCTCTTGAATATACTTAGAGTGGTTTTCATAAAGTTCTTAAGCGCCTCCAATGCCTGCGTCATGATCGTGGAGCCAAACAGTGTGATTATGAATACGAATAGGATTAAAACCGACACCAGCATCAACGTGGTAAACATGAAGTTTATCGTGTTCGATTCTTGCGGGAAGCGAGTTGAGAACGTGAGCATTCCATTGATGATCCAATACCCAGCCAGGAAGAAGATCGCAGAACAGATCATGGCAAGTGTTATCTGAAGTGTTTTCAACCCATATTTCTTGCCCAAATGTTTTTCCATAAAACTCAGCAGCCCGTTTGGGCGTTCCACCATGCCCCACACTCCTATATCCCAGAAACTGGGGACAGGCAACACCTTAATGATTGGTTTGATATTTCCTTCGGTTGGATGTTTCTTAATCCCTGCAGGGAATGAATGCAGGCAATTGATCTTATTCGGAATCTTATTCCTATCATAATATTCCACGGGCTTGTTTTCTGAATCAAGAACAGGCTTGTTGGTTTCCGGGCAGATCACCTGATATTTAACCTGGAACATATTACGCAGGCCGTCTTTGTTGCGGTTGACAGATAGGATGGCTTCCACAGCCTCCAGCATTTCGGCTTGTGGTATCCAATGGTCATCGGCAAGTTTTCTGCAATCGATACTGTCTCTGGTTGATCTTGAAATTTTCCCGTCAATCGCGGAGATGGCTGGCTTCAAGTGCTCGTGTGTGGAAGCAAGTTCCCTCAACATCGGGTTTTGAAATCTTATCTCGCTGTAGCGCCGTATCTTGTCGAGGATCACAGCTTTCTCCTGCTCATCGGCGAAATGGTTGTGAACAAATATCTCATCGTTCTTGGCATCAAAAGAGGTGAAGGCGCCTGCGTACTCATTGTTCAGCCAGATACTATTTAATTCCATACCGATAAAAGGTGTTAAGAATAGGTTTATTCTTTGCGCCAGCTTTGGGTCGCCTGCGCCTTTCAGGTATCCGCCTCTTTCATAGGCAACTTTCCAGCTTCTTAGTTTTATATCCTTCGAATCAAGCAGGCGTTTTATTACAGGCTCAAGATTGATCCGATGCAATTGATGAAGGCCCAGTAATTTTCTGATAATACCAATGTAGAGATCGTGCTCCTCCTGCAAAGACCGCTGCGGGTTGGCATTCATCTTCTGGATGCATAGCTCACATTCTCCCGAGTCAAAATCGATCCGAAAGAAATTGACGGAGCGTTCTTTTTTGGTCACAAGAACTGGCGCTGCCTTGGCATTGCCATTAGTCTTTGCAGCACTTGACCAGGTTCTTGTTTCCACCCACTTGAACGTCCAGATTGGAATGGACTCGTTTTGCTGCATGACTGAAGCTAGTTCGGGGTGATGCGAATCCCAAATCCATTGTGATCTGTTAAAGCATTCTGCCAAGCCTTGATTTGCAAGCAGTCGTCTTATGTGATTTTGGCTGCGCAAATCATGCAATAAAGCGTCATCTTGCGTACCAACTTTATACAAAAAGATGTGTTGATGGCCATAGGCTCGGCATGAATCGGCAAAATCCAGCAAGTCCTCTTCGGGAAAAGATTCTCCAATATTGTTATTAATTTGCGTCAGAAGTAATGGAATGCCCCCGCTCACCAGTAAGCCTGCCTTTCTCTTCTGATTAACCCGTTGAATGAATGTAACAATAGCATCCTTTCCGCAGGTTACGAGAAACGCCAGGCTTTCATCGACCACGCGGCGTTTTATCCCATTATTGACCATGTTTGCAGGCATGATTCACCTCTCATTCAAAATGAATGGTTGACCACTCCCTCACTTGTCCCTCAACTATATAATACAGTGCCAAAATTGTGATTACAAGCACATCGAGGCAATCTGATAATTCCACTCGTGATTATCCAAACAACAGGGTAAATAAATGAAGTAGTCCCCGACTCTGTATAGAATCGGGGACTACTTCATTACTCATGCAGTGTTTTCCTGAATAGTTCAGGAAGTGCAAAACCCATCTTGTGGGTTATGTTTCAGTGGAGCTATTTGCGATACGTGACATTCACTCGATGATGCGCCGCCTTGAAGTATTCTGCTGCGAATTTGGCTGTATCTTCGGGGTCATAGGGCGCGCAGCTAAACACATCGAGGTAGATGGCGCGGCTGGCATCTGCAAAGTGAGCAGAAATCAGCGAGGTCTCGATAAGCTGCGTCATGCTGAATCCCTGAACCCGTGGTTCGTCGCCGAAAAAGACCACTTGCGTCTCACCGTAACGGCGCATCTTGATACGGTCACATAGAATTTTTACAAACTCCTTGATTGCGTCCGCATTTTGCATCAGCGCCAGATCACATTCGTACAAATCTATGGCAGAAGATACGCCCCAGTATTCTGCTGTTTCTTCCGTACTATTTAATTTTGAATTTTTCTCTTGTAAGGTTTTCATCCGTACAACTCTTTTCTAAAGAACTCTGGCAAGGCAAAGGCTGCCTTGTGGACATCAGGATTGATGTAATTATTCACGCCGGGAGGAAAAGGCGTTACTAATCCCTTTTCCCAGGGCGTGTTTGAAACGTACATGAAGCCAATTCCGCCACCGGGATAGGTTGGAATATTGGCATAGTAATATGCTGGATTCGTCGTCAGCACTTTGGCTGATCGATAAATGGTCTTGATCAACTCGGTATCAAAGAAAGGCTGTTCACATTGTGTTGCAGCCGCTCCGTTTGGAGTCAATGCGCGTACCATGAGTTTATAGAACTCGTCCGAGAACAGTCGCTCCGCCATGCCGATGGGATCGGTGGTATCAGAAATGATGACATCGAACTCGCCCGGGTTTTCTTCGAGAAACCCAAAAGCGTCGCGCACAAGTAATGTGGCACGAGGATCAGCCCACGGGTCGCCGAAAGAAGCGAAGTGCTCGCGTGAGAGATCCACCACACGCTGATCCAATTCACAGACAATGGCTTCTTCAACGGAGGGATATCGCAATACCTGCTGTAATGAACCGCCATCACCGCCGCCAACGATCAGCACGCGCCTGGGTTTTCCAACTGCGAGCATGGGCACATGCACGATCATTTCGTGATAGCCAATGTTATCGCGCTCGGTGAGTTGGATGATGCCATCCAGGATCATGGCCTTGCCAAAAAATTCAGTTTCAACAATTTGCAAATGTTGAAACTGAGTCTGTTCATCGGCAAGTATCTTTTTTACGCGGATCCCCTTGCGATAATAGGGATGTAATTCTTCAGTAAACCAAATACTCATAGAATTTTACTCATTTGGACTCCAACGACTCCTGTCGTCGGAATTCCAAAGTCGGGAGACTTTGGACTCCAAGTTAGATCGCGACGGGTATTTGGGTTTCAATGGATGCTTCACGATCCAGCTTGCGGAGCGAAAAATCATCTGCACCAAAGGCCTCTTTGAGGCGCATCAGCAGAGGCATCATATCCTTGCCGATGGCGCAGGTGAAAAGGTCTATCGCGCAGTATCCATATTCAGGCCATGCATGCAAACTTGCATGCGACTCTGAGAGAAGCAAAAAACAGGTAAAGCCATGCGGGCTGAACTTGTAAAAGCCCTCATCCACAACCGTCAAGCCGCTATCACGTACGGCTTGCGCAAACAGCGAGTAGGATTTCTCGCTATCCATGAGGATCTCATGGTTGCAGTCGGAGAGATCGAAGATAAAATGCTCTCCAAGTTTCAAAGTCGCGTTCACTCACACCTCCAGGTGTTAAAAAGATAAAGAACCCATCCGAAGACACGATCGTTGAGATTTCAACACGATCTGCAAGATGTGGGCCTGGCATAACGTGCGAAACTGCCTTCGAATAGACTCTGTTGCTAGGATTTATACTACGATATATCTGAATGTCAATCTTTTGAAGGTTACCAAAGTAGGGGCAAGTCGTTCCGCGAAGAGGACGTGCCTTAAAGGTTTTTGATGGATTGTGTTCCCAGCTGGATAAAGAATGCAGCTTTTTCTGAAAATGTTGACTGGCTGCATGACAGCCCCTGCGCCTTTGCGAATCATACAACCATCACTTTATCCTTACAATAGCAATTGTACCTTCAACCTGAAGGTAGAATTGCCCTCGGCC
>NZ_JBXMTI010000041.1:0-18187 GCF_057083605.1 Candidatus Villigracilis sp.
CCTATGCCCATCCGCTTGTTGTGTTAGTAGCACAAGCCAGTGAGAAGACAAACTCCTATATCCGTGTGGGGGTAGCCGCAGGAAAGACAACCGGAACAGCTGTCCACCGCAACCGCGCCAAGCGACTTTTACGCGAAGCCATGCGGCCCTTGTTTCCCTCACTCGCCTCAGGCTGGGACTTGATCCTGATCGCCAGGCCCGCACTTGTCACTGCCACTTTAGCAGATACCCGCTCCGCGCTTCTTAACCTCTTTCAACGTGCAAAAATCCTGCTTGCGGACGAGTCCCGTGGATGAATCCTGAAAACCAGTTCCATTTACATGATTATTCTAATGAACCGCGTTTGCGTGATATGCCCCGCAAACTGGCAAACTGGCCGCGCATCTCTGTGCTGGCTTTGATTCGTTTATATCAAATGGTGGTTTCACCTGGGCTGCCTGCGAATACCTGC
This sequence comes from Candidatus Villigracilis sp., assembly GCF_057083605.1. Lineage (NCBI taxonomy): Bacteria > Bacillati > Chloroflexota > Anaerolineae > Anaerolineales > Candidatus Villigracilaceae > Candidatus Villigracilis > Candidatus Villigracilis sp. Next base: position 452 of record NZ_JBXMTI010000041.1, read on the forward strand.
CGCTTTTACCCATCCTGTTCCCATTATGGTTATCAAGCTGTTTATAAATATGGCGCGCTGAAGGGTTCGCTGATGGCCGCCTGGCGCGTGTTACGCTGTAATCCTTTCAATCCCGGTGGGTACGACCCCGTTCCATAAAAAATTACTGTCATATTGATTGACGGTTACGAGAAGTTACATAGTATCGCATAATTTAGTATATAGAAATTTCATGTCTGCTCGTAATTTTCGACAAGAGTTTACTAAATTATGTGACAAGCGATAGGAGTAATAAGAATTTGAAAACAAAACGATTGATGTTGTTTTTTCTGCTTGTCCTCGGTGCAATTATCCTCAGCGCTTGCAGTGGACAACCCCTGGCAAACAACTGGCCCGGCCTCACTGCAGATGCGGAACGCGCTTATCTTTCCAGCGGTTCCTTCATCTATGCTGTGGACGTGCAAAATGGCAAGGAAGTCTGGCGCTATCCAGCCGAAGCTGATAATAAACTGGTGTATTATGCAACCCCTGTACTAACCCGAGACGGTCAACTGCTGATCGGAAGTGCCGGCACAGAGCACCCATTTGTCAGTCTTAATCCCGAAACCGGTAAGGAGAACTGGACCAAAGCTTTCACCGGTGCAAAAGGCGCATGGCTTGCCTCGCCTCTCATCATGAATAACTCGATTTATGCCCCTAATACGGACGGTTTTCTTTATATTCTGGATATGGATGGCGAGCCAGCCGCAGACCCAATAAGATTGGGTGGCGCTCTGTGGGCAACGCCGGCAACAGATGGAACGTTTCTTTATGCCACTACACTAGATCATCACATCCACGTCATCGACCCTGTGAAAGGTGTAGTGAATGAGACCATCGACATCGGCGGCGCGGCGCCCGGCAGCCCTGCAGTTGGAGAAGATGGCGTATACGTTGGCTCTTTTGCATCCACCATTGAGTTCGTTAAATCCAACGGTGCGCACGAAGTCATTGCAACTGCCGAAAATTGGATCTGGGGAACTCCCACCCTGGATGAAGAAACGCTTTATTATGCCGACCTGAACGGCATCATCTATTCACTCGACATTGTTACAGGAAGCCAAAACTGGGATGCCGTGAAACCGGATGGCCCTGTCGTGGCGAGTCCGCTTGTAATGGGCGACCAGATATACGTTGGGACTGAGGCGGGCACTTTCCTCGCTTTGGATCGCGATGGGAAAATTGTTTGGGAAAAGACTCCCGGCGGTAAAATTTATACATCCCCTGTTGTTTCAGGCGATCTGATCCTTGTGGCGCCATATCAAGCTGAGCTTGCTCTGGCCGCTTATGATGCGGATGGCAAACAAGCCTGGTCGTTCACGCCCGAGAAATAAGGACACTAAATCATGTGGCAAACTATTATTATTCAACCCATGACCAATCTTTTATTGTGGATTTATGATGTACTGGGTCATGGCCCGCACACTTTTGGTCTTGCGATCATTTTGTTCACCATCCTGATCAAATTGTTGACCTGGCCTTTAAACGCCTCGCAGGTAAAGGGCGCGCAAGCCATGCAGGAATTACAGAACGATAAGGAATGGCAGGATATTCAAAAGAAATATGCCAAGGATCGCGAAAAACTTGCGCAGGAACAGATGCGCATTTACAAGGATCGCGGTATCAACCCCTTTGCATCCTGCCTGCCGACCTTGGTTCAATTCCCCATCATTATTGGTTTATATCAAAGCATTACGCGCGCACTTTCGGCAACTCCATTTAATATGCTGGAACTTGCCCGCACCGTATACCCATTCCAAAATGTGGAAAATATCATCCCGCTCAACAGCACATTTCTATGGATGGACCTTGGCCGCCCGGAATCAATTCCGATTTTTGGAATTGCCCTGCCAACACTTGCCATCATCGTGGCGCTTACCACCTGGGTGCAATCCAAATTAACCATGCCTGCTTCGAGCAACCCAAATGACCAAAGCGCGCAGATGACAAAAATGATGAGCGTTTACATGCCTCTCATGCTTGGCTGGTTTGCATTGAACTTTGCTTCGGGCATTTCAGTTTATTTCATCGTCAGCAATCTCCTGGGTGTTGTGCAATATGCCGCAACCGGCCGCGCCAATTGGAGCAACCTTTTTGGCCGCGGCAGCAAACCATCTTCTGCAAAAAAGTAGGGAGGCAAAATGAACGAGCGTACTACGCTTGAGATTATCGCTCCGACTGTTGAAGAAGCTCTTCAACAGGGCCTGTCACAGCTTGGCTTAACGGCTGACGCTGTTTCCGTGGAAGTTTTGGATTCAGGCACGAAAGGATTGTTCGGACTTGGCGGACGACAAGTCCGCGTGCGTCTGACCGTCAACCCGCCGCCCGGGCAATTTGTGCCTGCTGTGGATGAATCCAAGCCCTCGCCTCGAACTGACCGTAAGCCTGCTCCTGCAAAAAAAGCAGAGTCTGCGCCGAAAGCGAAGGACGCCAAACCTCGTCGCGTTGAACAGAAACCTGAAGTTGAAGCGCCCGTTACCGCTCAAAAAGCAGAGCGTACAGATCACGATCATCTTCTAAACACAGCCGAGGAAGTTGTATCCAAGTTGATCGATCACCTGGGTATGAGGGCGCAGGTTTCTGCTAATTACGATGAGGCCAACACCGATGACCGCCGCAGTATTCAAGTGGATGTGCGCGGAGATGACCTCAGCTCTTTGATCGGGCGCCATGCAGAAACTTTGACAGCCTTTCAACACATTGCATCATTGATCGTCGGCAAGCAGACTCAGCAATGGGTGCAGTTGACGGTTGATGTGGAGGGCTATCGTTCGCGCCGTGAAAAGCAGATCCGCCAATTGGCGAATCGCATGGCAGACCAGGTAACCAAGACAGGCCGCAAGATGACCATGGAACCGATGTCTGCCAATGAACGGCGTGTGGTGCACATCGAGTTGCGTGGCCACCCTGCTGTGATAACAGAAAGTACGGGCGAAGAGCCGTATCGCAAAGTGGTAATTTTGCCAAAAGAATAAAGACACAAGTTGTTTCTGGGAGACCGCCGAAAGGCGGTCTTTTTTTCTTTCATCTTTCCTCTTTTAGTGAGAACCGCTACGGTATAATTCACCCATGTTGGAACTCGTCCCTCTTGAGCCCGTGGATTTTTTGGCGATTGGTCATGCGGCTGTGGATATTATTCCCTCAGGCAAACAACTGGGCGGGACGGTTTCATATTCAGCGTTGACTGCGCTTGCGCTGGGTCTGCGCGTGGGAATCGTCACTTCAGTGGGAGAGGACGCGCCCTTGCAGGTTTTGGATGGCGTTCATATTGTTAATATCCCAACTGAACAAAGCACGACCTTTGAAAATATAAAAACAGAAAGCGGACGCAGGCAAATTTTGCATCATCGAGCCTCGCCAATTCTGTTCGATCATATTCCGCAGGTATGGTTGAGTACACCGATCATTCATATCGCGCCGATTGCGCGTGAATTGGATGTGTCGCTGGTGGAAAAATTATCTGGTTCATTACTGGGCATTACGCCACAAGGCTGGATGCGCAGATGGGATGAAAAGGGTCAGGTGGAGGCATGTGCCTGGGAAAACAGCGAGCAGGCACTCGGTCAGGCGGGAAGCGTGATTATGAGCGTGGAGGATGTCAACCGCGATTTGGAACTCGTCGAATCGATGGCGCATCAGACGCGAATCCTTTGCCTTACAGAAGGTGAGGCAGGTGCGGTTTTATATTGGAATGGAGATCGCCGTCGTTTTCGTCCGCCAATGGTGAAGGAAGTGGATGCGACGGGCGCCGGTGATATTTTTGCGGCGGCGTTTTTGGTGCGCTTGTTTGCCACGCGTGACCCATGGGAGGCGGCGCGCTTTGCGACGAACCTCGCGGCCTATTCGGTAACACGCGTTGGCCTAAATGGAATTCCGACCCGGGAAGAAATCGAAAGTTGCCTGATGGAGGTTTTATCTTGACCAAGATCTATACGTTGGTGAATCAAAAAGGCGGAGTGGGCAAGACGACAACCGCGATCAATATGGCGGCCTATCTTGCACAGCTCAAACAGCGTGTGTTGGTGGTGGATCTGGACCCGCAGGCCAATGCCACCTCCTGTTTGGGTGTGGATAAATTAGGTGTGCAGGGCGGAACCTATGAAGCATTGCTCGGTGAGACGAATATTTTTCCGTACGTGTTATTGAACGAGCGTTTGCAATTGTCGCTACTTCCTTCCTCGCCTTCTCTGGCTGGCGCTGAAGTGGAGTTGGTCGATGAGCTGGCACGTGAGTCACGTTTGCGAAAGGCCATTCTATCGATTTCAGATCGTTATGATTATGTATTGATCGATTGTCCGCCTTCGCTGGGTTTGTTGACCGTGAACGGGCTGATGGCGGCCATGCATGGCGTGATCGTGCCTGTGCAATGTGAATACCTCGCTTTGGAAGGTCTCGGCCAATTGACTCAAACAATTGAACGTGTACGCTCTGCATTGTTCCCTGAGTTGGAAGTGCGCGGCGTGGTGTTAACCATGTTCGACAACCGCACAAATCTTTCCACTGACGTAGTTGCTGAAGTGAACAAACACTTTCCGAATCAGGTATTTAAAAGCATCATCCCGCGCAGTGTGCGTCTGGCAGAAGCGCCTTCGTATGGCCTACCGATCTCTGAATATGCACCAACCTCTGTTGGCGCCGTGGCCTATGAAGCTTTGGCGAAAGAGTTGTTAAGAGGCGATAAATAGTTATCCGCAGATTACGCCGATTTTCGCAGATTTTATTTTTTGATGTTTTCAATCTGTGTAATCTGCAACATCTGTGGATGTATTTCTAAGGAGCAGGTATGGCTCAACGAAAAGGTCTTGGCAAAGGTTTGGATGCATTGATCCCTGGTGGAGAAACCGCCAGTTCTACATCCATGGCTGGAGGCGGGGGAGTACAGCAAGTGGCTGTGGAATTGATCAAGCCCAATCCGCGCCAGCCGCGTTTGAAATTTCAAGAAGATGAATTAACCGAACTAGCTGAATCCATTCGGGAACACGGGATCATTCAGCCCCTCATCGTTTTGCCAAATGGAGATGGCTCGTATATTCTCATCGCAGGTGAAAGACGCTGGCAGGCTGCGCAAAAGGCAGGTTTGCGAACGGTGCCTGTTATCACGCGCCATGCGAATAATCAGGAATTGCTTGAGCTGGCACTGATCGAAAACGTCCAGCGTGAAGATTTGAATGCAATGGAAGAGGCAGAAGCCTATCGTCAGTTGGTGGAGGATTTCGGCCTCTCGCATGAAGCAGTTGCTAAACGTGTAGGCAAGAGTCGTGTAGCGGTGACGAATACCCTGCGCCTGCTTGGGCTTGCTGATGCTGTCAAACAAGCTTTGGTGGATGGCAGGATCACGGAGGGTCATGCGCGGGCCTTGTTGATGCTCTCCACGCAGAAGGCGCAAGCCTCAGCTTTGCAAACATTGCTAAATCTCTCCCTGAGTGTCCGCCAGGCTGAGGAGTTGGTGCGAAAACTTGCCGGGCATAAACCGATCAAGGCGAAGAAACCGGGCCGCAATGCAGATGTGCATGATGTGGAAAAACGCCTGCAACACAGCCTGGAAACAAAAGTTGTTGTGAAGCATGGAAAAAAGGGCGGCACGGTTACGATCTACTATTATTCAAATGAGGAACTGGATTCTCTGTTGGATAAATTGGCATGAAAAGAATCGACCAATCCACACTAATCTTCGCGAAGGTAAAAAGATTAGTGTGGATTAGCGAAGACATCGTGCCCGTTAGGTACTAGCGGATAAAAAATGAAACTCCTCTATAACGCAAACATTCACACTCTTGATCCAAAACATCCCTCTGCTTCTGCGATTTTGATCGCAGGCGGCAGGATCATCGCTGTGGGGGATAAGGATAAGTTGGCAAGCCTCGCGCATGGCAAAGTAGATAAACAAGATATGAAAGGCAAAACCATATTGCCTGGTCTCACCGATGCGCACATCCACATTCAATATTATTCTCTCGGCCTCGCCAAGGTGGATTGCGAAACGAAGACAAAAGAAGAATGCCTGCGCCGTGTGGCGGAGCGCGCGAAAAATTCCAAATCAGGTGAATGGGTGTTGGGGCATGGCTGGAATCAAAACGAGTGGTCTGCAGGTGGCGGCTGGCCCACCGCAAGTGAGCTTGATGCAGTTGCGCCGAATAACCCTGTTTATCTCACAGCAAAATCTCTGCACGCTGCGTGGGTGAATACATCCGCTTTGAATCTTGCAGGCATCACCAGTGACAGCCCCAACCCAAAAGATGGTGCGATTCAACGCGATGCTAGTGGACAGGCCACAGGCATTTTGCTTGAGTCCGCAATGGGCCTCGTCTCAGATGTAATTCCCAAGGCGGCCATTAAAGATATTGAACAAGCCATTGAAAAGGCCCAGCCCATTTTGTGGAAGATGGGTATCACAGGCATTCACGATTTTGACCGTCGTGATTCTTTTATGGCATTGCAATCATTGCGCGCCAGCAGTAAACTAAAATTACGCGTCAATAAAAATATCCCTGTTGAAAGCGTGGAGCAGGCCAATGAACTCGGTTTGCGCACAGGCTTCGGCGATGAGTGGTTGTGGGTCGGTTCTGTAAAAGCTTTTATGGATGGCGCTTTGGGTCCGCATACCGCTGCCATGTTCCAGCCTTATGAAAACGAGCCCGACAACAAAGGCATTCTCAATATGGATGGCGAAGAACTCTTTGAACATTGCCGCAAAGCTGCTGATGTTGGTTTGAGCATGACTGTCCATGCCATTGGTGACCGCGCCAATCACGAAGTGCTCAACGCGTATGAGCAGCTTCGTAAATATGAAACCGAAAAAGGATTGCCACATTTGCGTCATCGCATCGAGCATGTGCAGGTCATTCATCCCGATGATGCGCCGCGACTTGCCAAGCTTAACGTCGTCGCCTCCATGCAGCCCATCCACGCGCCCTCCGATATGCACGCCGCCGACCGCTTCTGGGGAGATCGCTCCTCGCTCGCCTACGCCTGGCGGACTCAACTCAACCATGGTGCGCCTCTCGCATTCGGATCGGATGCCCCCGTCGAATCACCGAATCCATTTTTAGGATTACATGCCGCAGTCACTCGACGAAGGGCAGACGGCTCGACCCCCGCCGAAGGCTGGTACCCCGAACAAAAATTGACTTTGGCTGAGGCCTTTTCCGCTTACACTTTGGGCGCTGCCTACGCCGCCAATGCAGAGCATCGCCTTGGCAAACTGGCTGAAAATTATCTCGCTGACTTAATCGTATTGGAGCAGGACCCTTTCCAAATTGAACCTGATGACCTATTGGCAATGAACGCCATAGCGACCATGGTCAATGGAGAGTGGGTCTTGCAATAAATCTTTATTCGAGCAGACTATGACACAACCTCCCCCGAACCTGACTCCTGAAATGCTGATTCCCCGTATGGGTGAATACATCGTCCAGAAAGGCTTGATCAGCGATAATGATCTGCGCAAGGCGCTTGCCTATCAACAGGAGCAGATTTCTTTAGGGAAACAGTATCTGCTCGGCCAGGCATTGATGGACTTGAATCTGCTGGATCGAAAGACACTGGATCAAGTGGTCACCGAGCAGCTCATTCAATTACGTTCTGCTTTGCAGGCTGCAAACCGCAACCTTGAGCAAAGAGTAAGAGACCGCACTGCCGATCTCAATGATGCGCTTACCAGGCTTTCTGAGCTTAGCCAGATGAAAGCGAATTTTGTGGCGAATATCTCGCATGAGTTGCGCACGCCGCTGACACATGTAAAAGGTTATCTTGAATTATTGATCACCAAATCTTTGGGGGGCATAACAGATGACCAAAAACATGCCTTGCAGGTGAGTCAGCGTGCTACAGCCAAACTGGAAAGCCTGATCGAGGATTTGATCATGTTCTCGCTTGCCTCGCGCGGCGAAATGAGCATGAAATTGGAGACAGTGGATATCCGCCGCCTGGTCTCGCTTGCGGCTAAATCTGCCACAACCAAAGCCGAAGAACGCAGTGTCCAGGTTTTGGTATCGGCAGCGGATGATATCCCCGCGGTTCAGGCTGACCCTGAGAAGATCGGCTGGGTGGTGAATCAATTGCTCGATAACGGGATCAAGTTCACCCCGTCGGGTGGAAGCGTGGTCATCCATCTCAAAGAAGAGGGCAATAACCTTATCCTTATTTCCGTTACCGATACAGGCATTGGCATTCCATCGGTTCGTTTGAAGGAAATTTTTGAGCCTTTCCATCAATTGGATGGTTCATCTACAAGGCATTATGGTGGTACGGGACTGGGCCTTTCACTTGTCCGCCAGATCATTGAAGCGCATGGCTCCTTATTGGATGTGCAATCAGTGGAGGGGAAGGGTTCTACTTTTAAATTCCCATTGCTGGCTGTGCGTGATTAAGAATGGATATATCCACCCTTTCTCTTTTACATAATATTTTTCAGAAAGTTCAGGAAAGGCAGGATTGGAAAGCCGCTCTTGATACTCTGTTTGTATCACTGCGCGGGCCCTTTGTATTTGACAACGTTGCCATCTATCTTGAAGGCCCGCAGACAAAGGGGTTGGAAATTGTATACGCGCGTGCCATGGGGCGCGGTAAGAATGCCGAAGCCGATGCCGCATGGGGTGAGAGTGTGGCAAATGAAGTGCTTGCTTCTGGAAAAATGGTTTTGCATATTCCCAAGCGGATAACCCAGAATATGGATCGTATGGCGCTGACGTATCTGTTGGGTATTCCATTGTATATTGGTTCGAAATTACGCGGTGCACTTGTCTTCGTTCGTTTTGGCGGGCCCGAATTTTCTGATCTCCAAATTCAAATTGGCTCTTTGCAGGCCTTTTGGTCTGCGGCGTTGATCGAACGCAGAGATTTGCAGGAGGCGCGCTCTGAACTGGATTCGGTGCAGAGGCAAATGCGCTTACAGGATGATTTCGTCTCCACCATCTCCCATGAATTTCGTACACCACTTGGTTTTATTAAAGGATATAGCACAAGCCTTTTGCGGCAGGATACGATCTGGGATGAAGCCACGCAGCGCGAGTTCCTAAATATCATCGACGAAGAAGCTGATCGATTAACCCGCTTGATCGAAGATATGCTCGAATCGGCTCGTTTGCAAAGCAAGACCCTTCAGTTTAAATTCTCTCCCGTTAGAATGGATGCGCTTGTGCGGGATGTTGCCACGCGGGTCAATACGCATCACCCCGAATTAAAAATTGTCTTTGATATTGAACCTCTTCCGCCCATTCGCGGCGACGGTTTTCGTCTTTCACAGGTCTTTGATAATCTGTTCAGCAATGCGTTAAAGTATGCACCCGATTCGCAGATCGATATTGGGATGCGCAGCCATGGGGATAAAGTACTGATCACCTTTGCTGATCATGGGGATGGCATTCCTGAGGATTATCTTCCCTTTATTTTTGAGCGCTTCTATCGTGTCCCTGGGGAGCGTACCGTAAACGGCACTGGCCTTGGGTTGTATATTTGCAAGCAAATTGTTATGGCACATCATGGTAATATTTGGGTAGAGTCAGTGTTGGATAAGGGCACAACTTTTTATATCGAGTTGCCCCTTGACCCAGCGCTATGACCTCTCTCACTCTTATGTCATTAAGGAGATCGTTATGGCCAAGCGTATTTTGATCGTGGACGATGAACCCCGTTACCTTCGCCTTTTGGAAGCGAACTTGCGCACCGAAGGCTATGAGGTGACAACTGCACAGGATGGCGTTCAGGCTTTAGATGTGTTTTCAGCCCAGCCGATAGACCTTGTGCTGCTGGATGTAATGATGCCGCGTCTGGATGGCTTTGGAACCTGTCAACGTTTGCGTGAATTCTCCAATGTGCCAATTGTGATACTGACAGCTCGCGGAGAAGAGCAGGATCGCGTACGCGGCCTCGATCTTGGTGCTGATGATTATCTCGTGAAGCCTTTCTCAGCCACCGAGTTACTTGCGCGGGTGCGGGCTGTACTGCGCCGTGCCCAACCTCCCGCTGATACCGGTACAGCGCGCTTCTTTACCCATGACGATCTTAAGATAGATTTTGCCCGTGCTGAAGTTTGGCGCGGCGGAGATGCCATTTCACTATCTGCCACTGAGTATCGCCTCTTATTGCAGTTTGCCCATAATATCGGCAAGATACTCACTTCGGAAGAATTGCTCACCAGTGTATGGGGCGCGGAATATAAAAGCGATAAAGAGATTTTGTGGGTCAGCATTGCCCGCCTGAGGCAGAAACTTGAGGAGGATGCCCACAACCCTCGCCATATTGTCACGCGGTCAGGGTTGGGTTATCTGATGCCTCCAACTGAAGCGTGACGTTCACGCATGTGCCAACATGCGTAAAGGACACATGCCATGCCTGGAAAAAAGGTCCTTATTGTTGATGCCGATGTAGCCAGCCGAAATTTTATAGCTCGCAACCTGGTGGATCAAAAATATGAAGTGCTTCAGGCTGGTTCAGGCAAGGAGGGCTTGATCCATGCATGGCGCGATCACCCTGATCTCGTGATCATTGACCCGGTCCTCGCTGACCTATCTGGGGAAGAGATGGCGGCAAAGCTCAGGCAGGATCCACGCACGGTAGATTTGCCTCTTATCGCTCTTAGCAGCGTCTCCAGTGCGGTTCGCATCAAATCCTGTTTTGATGCTGGTTTCAATGAATTTATCACAAAGTCCGGGCAGGCTGTTTCCATCCTGAATGAAACGATAAGTCGTTCGCTTGGGCTGACGAGTGCGGCAATGAAGCAGGGTGGGTTTTTGATGGTTTTTCTAAGTGCCAAGGGTGGAACGGGCACCTCATCTATGTGTGCGAACATTGCCATGAATATTGCACAATCCCAGCCGGAGGCGAAACTGGTGGTTGTCGATTTGGTACTGCCTATCGGATCCATTGCACCCATTGTCGGCTATGAGGGAGCGCGAAATATCGTCACAATAACTGATATGCCAGCAGAAGAGACGACACCTGAATTTTTCCGTAACGAGCTGCCGGAAATGCCGATCTGGCGATTTAATCTGTTGGCTGGTTCGCCAGACCCTGAAAGCAGCAACCATCTCAACGTGAGTAGAATATGGGGTATCGTGACTGCCTTAAAGGCCTCCTATGATTACGTTCTGGTTGACATTGGCCGCTCGCTTTCAAAGATCACCCTGCCGCTCATCCAACATGCGGACCTCGTGGCTTTAATTGTCAGCACCGATATAAGCACGGTGTCGTTAACAAAGACTTTGCTGGTCTACTTAAAAAACAGGGGTGTGAATACCAAATCCATCTATCCGATTCTGAATCGGGCAGCCGGCATGGAGGGATTAAGCAAGGTGGATGCAGAGGTTACGCTGGATATGCAGATCATGGCGACCATGCCGTATCTGGGTAGTAATTTTGCCTTTGCCAATAGCCATCACCAGCCCTTCTCATTAATGTACCCGAAGGATACAGCTTCCATTATTTTTCAGGATGCAGCCAGGGAAATGGTGGCTCTGGCGCGAAAATTGCGAGCGGGGTAACTTCTCGGCCTTACGTATGGCTTACATCTTGCCCCATCTGTTTGGAGAGATGATAAGATTGTTACAAGATATTTAGTGCAAGGGAGCATTCTTATGACTGTCGAATATGATGAAAAAGGAAAGTTCTATACCAATGTGGTTACGAAGGTGGCAGTGCCGTCCGTTCTTCAAACCACGAGTCATCTGATCCGCGGGCTGATTCATGTGGTACCCGGAGAACGGCTGAAAGATGAATTGGAAGGCAATGAGCATTATATAGCTGTGACCGATGCCAGCGTCTATGATGCGCAGGGGAAATTAATATACGAGAGCCCATTCCTGGCGGTTCAAAAGAAACAGATCGTTTGGGTGATGCCGGTGGGGAAGGATGAAGCCAAGGACGCCGCAGGATGAGCACTCCCAGCCCCAGCGCACCTCAAAGACTCACCGGCCAGGACCTGATCAGACTTAAAAAATATTTGGCCGATAATTTAATGCGCGCCCTGGAGATGGAAGGTATTTCGGCGGCACAACGTAATGCATTTATCCAGCAAAATATTTCACGCGTATTTGAACAGACTCAACTAAAGCTCCCCGAAGATTTGAAAAAAGAAATATTTAACCAGGTGATGCATGACCTGCTTGGGTTTGGGCCGATCCAGGTATTGCTTGATGACCCTGACGTTACAGAGATCATGGTGAACGGGCCAAAGAAAATCTTCGTCGAAAAAAAGGGACAGCTTACCAAGAGTAATGTCACTTTTGATGACGACGACCATGTGCTCCGCATCATAGACCGCATCATCATGCCTCTTGGCCGCCGCGTGGATAGCGATTCTCCCACTGTGGATGCGCGTCTGCCTGATGGTTCCCGTGTCAATGCTGTTGTCCGCCCCGTTGCAATCGATGGGCCCTCCATTACGATCCGAAAGTTTCGCAAGGATAAATTACAAGTCAGCGACCTGGTAGCTTATGGCTCTGTAACACAACAAATGGCAGACTTTTTGGAAGCTTGTGTGAAGGCGCGTTTTAATATCGTCATTTCTGGCGGCACAGGCTCTGGTAAAACCACGTTATTGAATGTCATGTCTGGTTTTATCCCTGAGAATGAACGCATCATTACCATCGAAGATGCGGCAGAGCTGCAGCTTCAACAGGATCATGTGATGCGGATGGAAACAAAGACTGCGAATGTGGATGGCCTCCACGCGGTTAGTATCCGCGAGCTGGTGAAGAATTCGCTCCGTATGCGCCCGGACCGAATTGTGGTGGGAGAGGTGCGCGGCGGCGAGGCGTTGGATATGCTTCAAGCCATGAATACGGGCCACGATGGATCATTGACCACGGTCCATGCAAATACGCCGCGCGATGCGATTTCACGTCTTGAGACTCTTGTGCTTATGGCAGGCATGGATCTGCCTCTGAAAGTGGTGCGCCAGCAAATATCTTCCGCAATTGATCTGATCGTACAGCAAACACGTTTGAAAGATGGTCAGCGTAAAGTTACGGCTATAACGGAAGTGGCCGGTATGGAAGGCGAGATCATCGTGCTGACCGATGTGTTCAAATTTATTCAAACCGGTGTGACTACAGAAGGAAAAGTTCAAGGCGAGTTAAGCGCCACAGGAATTCGCCCCAACTTCACGCCGCGGCTTGAATCGGCTGGGTTTAAACTCAATGCTGAAATATTTGCCCCAAAAGTTTCCGCCAGTCAAGGCTCTCGTCGCTGAAACACTCTGCTATAATCCAGGCATCCAACCACTTATGAGGAATTATGAACAACGCCCAGATCACCATACGTGAAAAGAAACTTGGTTTGTTGATTCGCGATGCCCGCATGGCGGAGCGCCGCAGTATAAAAGAGTGTGCTGATGCAATCGGTATCAAGCCGGGTTTGTTTCGCGCTTACGAAGAGGGCCGCCGCTCTCCATCCCTGCCTGAACTCGAAGCGCTTGTATATTTTTTGAAACTTCCGATCTCAATATTTTGGGGTAAAGAGACCAGGTCTGATGCGGATTCTCCGCTCGAATCTGTGGATATTTCACGCTTGATCGCTCTGCGTCAGCGCATGATCGGGGCGTTGCTGCGTCAGGAGCGCACAAATGTAAACATGTCCATTCGCCACCTTGCATCCGAAACAGGAATATCGCAGGCAAAGTTGAATTCGTATGAACATGGTGAGCGCGCCATCTCCCTACCTGAGCTTGAAAGCATTCTTGCCGTGATGGGAAGCCGTATCGATGTTTTCTTTGATCAAAGCGGCCCGGTTGGACAATGGATGAACAGTCAGCGAGCCATGCAGAAATTCCTTGAATTGCCTGAGGAAATGCAGGACTTTGTGTGCCAACCTGTCAACCGGCCTTACCTTGAATTGGCAATGAAACTCAGCGATATGTCGAGAGAAAAATTACGGTCTGTTGCTGAAGGCTTGCTTGATATTACACTTTGATATTTTGAAATAGCCCTGGTCCTATCACATGACACTCGAACCAGCACAACTTGAGGCACAGGGAAAACGAGCCTACCAAAATAAGAAATTCAACGAAGCCGCCGATTTATTCCGTCAGGCTGCCGAGGGTTACACTTTGGGGCACGCGGGATTAATGGCCGCCGAAATGAAGAATAACTTGAGCGTTGCATTATTGCAGGCCGGCAAGCCGCAAGAGTCGCTGGATGCCGCGTTTGGCACGGATGAAATATTTGAAGGCGCAAAAGATATCAAACGCCAGGCCATGGCATTAGGGAATCAAGCTGCTGCGCTCGAGGCTCTCCATCGTTATGATGAAGCCCTTGAAAAATATGAACGATCTGCCGAGTTATTTAAACAGGTCAATGAAGGCGATTTGCGCTCCATGGTCATGAAATCTGCCGCCGCCATAAAGTTGAAAACAGGCAAGGTTTCTGAATCCGCATTCAAGATGATGGGCTCGTTGGATGCAAAACAATCTCCGGGCTTTTTTGAGCGTATCCTGAAATTCTTCCTCAACTTAATCAACAAAACATGATCAATCTGAATTTGCAGGTTCGGCGCGCCGTCCCACAGGATTATCACCAGATCGCCAACCTCATTTTTTATGAAGCCAACACTCACCGCCATCTCGATTGGCGGTCTGTGTTGGATTGGCTCGGCTCACAAAATTACTGGGTGCTGGAGCAGGATGGACATATCATCGCCACTTTAGCTTGCCCCGAAGACCCTCCTGATGTGGCATGGATTCGACTCTTTGCATATCACCCGCGTCTTTCTGGACCTGAAGCCTGGTCTGCGTTATGGGAAGTTGCCTGCCCTGATATCTTCCGCTCCAACCCACAAGCGCAGGTAGCGGCGATTGTGATGAAGCAATGGTTTCAAAATATTCTACTCTCCAGCGGCTTTGCAGTAAGACAAAATATTGTTCTGCTGCAATTGAGCGGCGAAAATGCCGTGACCTTTCATGTATCGCAAGAGATTCACATACGGCCCATGCAGGAATCGGATCTGGATGAAGTAACAAAAGTAGACCTCGCCTCGTTTGGATTTTTTTGGCATAACACAATCGATTCGCTTCGAAGAGCGTTTTCCCAGGCAGCACATGCCACTGTCGCGGAAGATGATTCGGGCATGGTTGGATATCAAATCAGCACGGGGAATCCGTTTGGGTCACACCTCGCCAGGCTTGGCGTCCAGCCTGAAGCGCAAGGCAGGGGAGTAGGCGCCGCATTAGTGAGTGACCTGATCCAGCGGTTGCATGTAGGAAAAAACACCAGGCTTTCCGTCAACACACAGGCGGATAACGCTGCATCGCTGGCGCTTTATAAGAAAATGGGTTTTGTACGAACAGGTGAACATTTTCCAGTACTTGTATACCCGCCGGGTGCTTCATGACACAGGTGGAGTTTTCCTCCCGCATCATGCAGAAGTTCGTTGAAACCCTGTCATCGGAGATCGGGCGCGAAACTTTATCGGCAGTACTTTCAAAAGCAGGGCTGCCAAAGGAATGGGCGAGCCATCTTCACTTCATTGCATTGGATGATCAGCGTACCGCGCAGGCATATTCACGTTTGCAATCGGCATTGCGCACCTATTATGGGCGCGGCGCTCGAGGAATCCTCCTGCGGATCGGAGCGAAGCTCTGGCAAAAATTATTAGATGACTCAGCATTTGGGGTCAAAACGCAAGCTGCGCTTGTGCGTAGTCTTCCAAAATCCATCAGACATAAACCGGCGCTTGAACTGCTTGCCCGTATCCTGGGTTCTGCTCCGGGGAGTATAACGATTCATACGCTGGACCTTGACCTGCTTTTTGTTGATCAGGCATCACCCACAACCCTGGATCAATCTGACGACACTCCGATTTGTTTCGTCACCCATGGCTTGATCCGCGAATGTTTATACTGGGCCGACGGCGAAGAACACGATATTGAAGAACGCGCCTGCCGTGCAGCAGGCGCACATCAATGTGAATTTAAAATCACCATTGGAGGGTGAAATGAAGAACTTTGAACTTACGTGGAAGGCGCACGACGGTCTGGATATATTCGCACAAGCCTGGGAGCCGACGGTTTTGCAGCCCAAAGCGGTTGCATGTCTTGTGCATGGGGTGGGAGAACATAGTTCCCGTTTTGCCCATGTGGCCGAGGCTTTTGGCAGGGAGGGCATTGTATTATTTACCTCAGACTCGCGCGGGCATGGTCGTTCCGGTGGCCCAAGAGGGCATATCTCATCTGTTGATGATTTTATGATGGATATCGATATGTTATTAGAACAGGCCGGCACATGGTATCCTGGCCTGCCTCTCTTTCTATATGGGCACAGCCTTGGGGGCATTCAGGTTCTGTATTACGGCCTGATCCGTAAGCCGAAAGTGAAAGGAGTAGTTGCTACCAGCCCCGGTCTGCACAACGCTCTTGAAAAACAGCTATTAAAAGTTGCCCTGGCAAAGATGCTGGGCGCGATCATGCCAGGCACAGCCCTCGCGAGCGGATTGGACCCGAAAAGCATCTCACGCGACGAAAAGGTTGTGCAGGCTTATATCAATGATCCGCTTGTGCATGATAAAGTTTCATTTGGCTTTGGAAAGACCATGCTTGGCGTTTCCAGTTGGACTTTGGAACATGCAGGTGAATTTTCGCTTCCATTGCTTCTTATGCATGGCAAGAAAGATACGATTGCCTTTCCATCCAGCAGTATCGAGTTTGCCGCCCCGCTGAAGGAAAAGTGCACATTGGTATTATGGGAAGACGGCTATCACGAACTTCACAATGAGCCCGAACAGGCTGAAGTGCTCAAAACCATGACGCTTTGGATGGATGCCCGCCTGCGTGAATAAAAAATAAGAGC
This sequence comes from Candidatus Villigracilis sp., assembly GCF_057083605.1. NCBI lineage: Bacteria > Bacillati > Chloroflexota > Anaerolineae > Anaerolineales > Candidatus Villigracilaceae > Candidatus Villigracilis > Candidatus Villigracilis sp. The sequence goes on from NZ_JBXMTI010000041.1 coordinate 17,248, forward strand.
ATTCTAACGCTGCACTGGACAAATCCATTTCAGCATGGGAAGATTACGTAGTGCCGCATCACTAAAGCGGTAAAAGAAATTAATCTTATATCATAGGAGCTAGTATGAGCAGCAATAAAGAAATGAGCAAACGGCAGGCACGCCGCCAGCAAATACGCCGCAAGGAACAGCGTTCACGTTTATTGAGTATCGGCCTCATATCCATTGGCGCACTGGTTTTGGCTTTCTTGTTCATTTACCCGAATTTCAAGCCCGTTGGAGATGTGTTCGAAGCACCGCAGATTTCCCGCACGAATGTGGATTTCAACGCAGCGGGCGACCCCGATGCGCCGATCAAGATCGAGGAATATTCCGATTTTCAGTGTCCTTTCTGCCGCACTTTCTTTCAAAATACGGAAGAGCAGTTAATGGAAAGTTATGTGGCTGATGGCACCGTATATTTTGTATACCATTCCTTCGGCGACTTTATCGGTGCTGAATCTGGCAGCGCAGCGGAAGCGGCTTATTGTGCGGGTGACCAGGAGAAATTCTGGGAAATGCACGATATTATTTTTGCGAACCAAACCGGTGAAAACGTTGGCGCTTATTCAAACCGCCGCCTGCTGGCATTTGCCGAAAAGATCGACTTGAACATGGACGATTTCAACACATGTTTCAATGGTGGCACTTATAAGAGCTTGGTTGAAGAGGATATGAAGAATGGCGTTCTGGCTGGTATTGAGGCCACTCCTTCCTTTGTGATGACCTACACTGTAAATGGTGAGGCAAAGACAGTCACTCTTGAAGGCGCACAGGCATTCGATGTTTTCCAGGAAAACATCGAAGCAGCGCTGGCCGAGATGGGTCAGTAATCAATCAAGAGTAGATCAAGACAATAAAACATGACTCACCCTGAAATTAATCTTTCGTGGGTGAGTTTGTTTTTAAGAACAAAATGGGA
>NZ_JBXMTI010000042.1:0-7542 GCF_057083605.1 Candidatus Villigracilis sp.
TGATCGAGGAACCGGGTCATCTTTACCCGGTAGGCCGCCTCGATTTCGAGAGCGAGGGTCTCATCCTGATGACCAACGATGGTGACCTGGCGAATCGACTCACTCATCCGCGCTATGGGCATGAAAATTCGTGGAAATATCATACTGATCAGATCCCAGGATGCACTTCAATTGAACGATTTTTGCTCCATTCTCATCAAGCATACAAACGACCTGAATATCCAGCAACTCTATAATCCGCTTTTTGGCATCAAAATCGCAGGATGCCAGATTGATACCTTCCAGCACTTTTCTTGAAAATTCTTGAATATCCCGGAACTGTTCAGGTGTGAGGGATATTTTATCGACGAACTCCCTCAGATCCTGCTTTTCTTTGTTTAGAACCCGAATCGTATCTTCCAAGCGGGTTTTCTTTTCAAGAAGTAAGTCCTTGGGAAAGTCTCCCTCTAGATATAAATCGAGAATACGATTCAATTGTCCCTGGTGATCCGCAAGAAGTTCATCAATAATCGCGACTCTTTCAATGATCTGATCGTTTCTTGCCGCCTGTTCCAATTGATAATCTGTCATGCCCTTTTCCAATAATTGGGGGTTGGTTAAAAAATCTGTGACCCAATTCCAAATTGCACTGTCCACCTGATCCACTCTAAATTGCGGGAGTTTACATTTTATGTTTGCGATTGCGCCATCATAACCAGCACAACGATAGTAAAAATTGTATCCCCTGCTATTCTTTGAGACCCACAAACCGGGATGTCCATTCATGCGACTTCCACAGAATCCACACTGGATATGACCTGTCAAGAGATATTGATGCTTACGGTTAGCGCGAGCGAACAATTGGTTGCGGGCACCAGTCTTTCGGACTTTGTGCCAAGTTTCCTCTGAGATCAAAGGGGAAACTTTAATAGCCAACCATTCCTCTTTATTATGTCCATCTTTGCGATAGTGCCAGTTTCCAATATACACCTCGTTCTTTAGAATCTTGGCAACCATCGATCGTCCCCAAACCGCCCAACCTCTCTTCTTCTTGCCGCCGTTTTTTGGCAGAGTATCCAGCCTGGTAGGAACGCCCATCTCGGTCAATTTATCGGCAATGCCAGCAATCGTGATTTTATTTCCATGCTCCCCATTTACATACCAGTCAAAAACCATTCTCACTATTTTCGCCTCAGACTCATGGGGCACAAGAGTAGTTTTTCCATCCAAGGTTGTAGCAACCTGATAGCCGTAGGGTGGCGCACTATGCACCAGAACGTGACCAGCACGCACTTTTAATAAACGCCCTCGGATCATTCTTTCCATGATTTTTTCGCGTTCGTATTCGGCGATCGTCGCTCGAATATGTTTGCTTAGTCGCCCCTCCGGGCTGTTATCATAGTCCGCGAGAACATAAACAATTTCCACGCCCATCCGATTTAGCTCTTCTTCCACAACAAGCTGTTTGGCAAGTTTGCGACTCAGGCGGTCTATCTCGCGTACAACTAATACATCGAACTCCTTATTTCGCGCCATCTCCCTAATCTTATCCAATTGTGGCAATTCAAATGCCGCACCAGATGCCCCGCGATCATCCTCTGCCAGCTCTGCTACCAGAGTCCAACCCTGCTGCACGACATATTCCCTGCACATCTCAAGCTGACCAGATAAATTCCGTCCTTCCTTTCCGCGATCATCACCAGATACTCTGGCATAAGTAACTACCCTACGGTTCATAGCAACCCTTTCAAAGTGAATATCAGAAGATTCTTTTTGTTGGATGAGCGATACTCAGACCAATCGGTCCCCTACTCGCACATACGGGGCACCAGCTTTATGGCCTTACCAATGAGATTGGCAACCTCATACATTGACCATCGTTTGCCTCACGGATCTGGGTACATCGCCTTCCCCATCAAGAAAGCAAAATGCCCCGGCAGAATCCCGCCAGAGCATTAGCCGAGGCCACAATCAAATTTAGCCCGCCCGCCGCTCAGTCGGTGTATTGATCAGGTGGCAGTAATATGCCAACACCGTACAACCCTGTTATGAACGGAAATTATATAGCAACTTACTACATAATTATACTACAGTTTTTCTAGTCGGGCGACTTGTCTTTTGGTCCATGTCTTTTGTCTACAGAGTTATGAGCATTAGCCAAGTATGCCATTATCGCTGATTGACTAACTTGCCAGACAATACCAAACTTCCTACCAGCTATCGCTCCATCTCTGAGCAGGCGGCGAATGTGCTCTTCGTTGTAACCGCTGAGTACAGCTGCTTGGCTCACAGTAATCCAATCACCGTCGTTGGTCATTTCATTATCTCCTATCAAGAATTATACCTGCCACCCATATTGAGATATTGAACGGTAAAAGCACAATTTATACTGTGGAAATTCCATGATAGGGCGAGGCTGGGAGAAAGCTAAGGTAGGACTTCCTCACGAAAAAGATCTGTCTGCCTCAGACTCAGTTCCTTCATGCTAATTTCATCACTTGCTGCGCGGTTTGATTGAAGGTTTTCACCTGATGAATTTTCAGCTAATTGGATCAGCAACCTATAGACATTTACCAGAGCCAGCTGCTGGTCGGCATCTAGTTCTATTTTGGTATACAGAGATGTGATTTGGAGCATTCATTTACCTCAGGGTAATTCTTATGGACAGCTCAACTGATCTTCGCATGACCGCATCTAAAATCTGCTCTTATTCCATAAGTTTCGATCGTACGAACTTAATTTGTCGATGAGTCAATTCAGAAACAGAGCCTCATTCACTATGATACATATCATTAGGAGGGGGTCCCCCGGCCAGTGGTAATAAACATCTTACGCCTGCGCCCATGATCGACCCATGGTCAGCAACCTACTCTGACGGGATCCATTCGGATTGACATCAGGCTGGTCATAATCACTAAGTTTGAAATCCACTTGCCTTATCTGGTAAATTTGAATAATTCTTCACACACTGAATAATCTCGCCTGATTCATCGCCACCCGCATCAGGCTTCGACTATCTCACCTCAACTTGCAGGATTCTCGGATTTTCATGACACGCTGGCCAACATTGCAGATGAGATCCGAATCGTGAGCTGAGAATCGGTTTGATGGAAATCTTACTACTTGCGGAGCGATGCATCCGGCTCTCTGATAGGACTATTGCTCGGTTTTCATAACAAGCTGCCGGATAGCAGGTTGACGATGAGATCTGTTTCGCCTAAATTAGCAGCAAACAGACTCCGGGTGTATCCCGTGGCCAGGCTAATGAATGACAACATAAAACCCAACACATTTGCCCCACGATCCGCAACCAATGCCTGTGCATCGCTTGGGATCAGATGAGATTCAAAACCCAGTTCTGCAACGAGAGGGCAATGCTCTCAATTGTTATAAAACGGACTCGATGCTTGCGGACTTCAGCACGCCGCCAAGCACGATAGAGAATGGAACGTCACCCCGTGGGCCACGTGCATGGGTGCTGATATGCTTGGCAACAGAACGTATCAGAAGTTAGTGGGAACTTCCCCTCCATAGTGCCGGACTATCCAGATCGTCACAAGCGGTCAATGCTCTTTGCAACATGGGTAACCAGACGTGTGTCCAGCGTTCGTTGATGCCGCCGCGACAGTATTCGGTGGCAATGTAAACGCCCATGGCGACACACAATCTATAATCGTCGTGCAGGCGCTCCCATGAATAATTTGAAACACCTTGCTGAATCAGCGTTTCATGATACCGTTCGAAAATGGGGATCTCACACTGCGAACGCAGCTCGCTATCCCAGTCCAGCACGAGGGCGTAAGCTAGATCATAGACTCCCAGCCAGGTGGTGAGACTCCAGTTGAAAGGCTGGCGGTCGATAATGTACAGCGGACGATCTCCGGCACGCGGCACCAGGACATTGGCAGAACCCACATCACCATGAATCAGGGTGAAGCCGTTCAAATCCTGTGAACGTCTGATCAGTGCCTGTGGATGTTTGGCGTACAACTCACGCATGAGGTCAGCCCAGTGCGGTTTCAACTCTGCTGAGAACCCTTCCACGATATAACCGACACCCGGCTGAGCAATATCCACAAAATTCTGGATGTGCTGCGCATCATGTCCACTCGTGTCTGCTTCTGCCAACCGAGCCTTTCCCCACCAGCGGGCATGGAGAATCCCCAAGCCTTCGGCAAGTGCCAGACCGTATTCAAGCGTCGGCTTCTTGTGGTACGCTTCGATATGCGTTTCAGAGATATCGTCCAGTAAAAGGTGATACCGATTGAGTTCCTGCGAGTAAGCTGCATCATAACAACGGAGGAGTGGAGCATTCTTCACATCCACATAATCGCGGGTGTAATAGGTGACTTCCGAATCACCGAAGAACTCGCCGTCACCCAGATCGGTATCCACCATTTTGAGGAAGAGATGTCCCGGCAATGCCCCTTGTGCATCTTCGGTGTAAGTCACTTTAAGGCTCGCACTTGTGGACCAGTTGCCCTGACCTGTGCCGAATTCGAATGATTGCACAGCACCTTGGGTTAATGCTCTGCTTTGGGTGAGGACGGAGGTCAGCCACTCGGTGGTGATCTGGTCGAGGTTGGTGATGACATTTGTATCTTTCATTTTGGCTGAGTCCTCACAAGCATCCATACACTCACTATGACCCATGCACAAGAAACCAGGGTAACAAGGATAGTAAGAGTGCCAAGATCTGGCGCCCTGTTAAGTAACGCCATGATGCTGGTGTTGTTCTCGGGTAACAATTTCAAATGTATAAAAGCTAACAAGCCCAGGTTAATCAACAAGCCGATCCACTTTCCCCAAGCCTTGTTCTTGGACATTGGACGTTTCCACTGACGGAAATACCACACCAACCCGCCCAGAAGAAGTAGCGTTAATCCGCTGAAAATCGGACGGGAATAACGGACGGCGAAATCTTCACTTGGGGCGAAGAAATAGGCATCACCGCCGTGCGCGATCAGGGTCACATCCCAGGCAAAATCCCGATAGACCGATGCAATTGTGGGGTCATTGGTATTCATCAATAATACAACGCCGTAATCCAACCCGGGAAGCAGGAGTGCAACGGATTTGTAGCCTTTCCAGTCGCCCTCATGCCAAAGGACTTGCTGATCGTCCGAAGGAGCGATATTGGTTCCAAGGGTTTGCAGGAAGTCGGGATCGAACGCAGCCAGGGAGTGGAACCAACCCATAGCGTAGCTGTAGCCGGGTTCGATCTCTACACCGGGAGTATGGAGCTGCTTTATCCCTTCGGGAGAGAGCAGGATGGCTGATTCTTCATCCAAGTGAGCGATCAAATAACGGCTCATATCTTCCGCGCTTGACCATAACCCGAACGCCGGTAAGGTAGCCGTTGTGTAAAGCATGTTTTGGTCGAGTGCCAACTGAACTCCGAAAATGGGGTAATAGCCACGGGATGCATTCCCTGACCAGGCGCTTTCCAATGAGGTGTATGAATGGGTCATTCCCAGCGGAGTGAAAATATTTTCCTCAATATAGGCTTCGTATCTTTGCCCCGACACTTCCTGGATTAATAAACCAAGCACGCTGTAATTGATATTGGAATATCCCCAGTCTTCACCTGGTTTGAAGTTGAGTTCGATATGAGACAAATCCCGCACCCCGGTTTCCAACCCATCAGGAGTATTCGGGCGCAGGTTCATCTCGTTGCCTTGATATTCGTTGAAGCCGCTGGTGTGATACACCAGATGCGCCACGGTAATCTCCGCACCGCCTTCGCCCTTCACGTCAAACCAAGGCAGATATTTTTGCACCGGATCATCAAGATTGATCTTCCCATCTTCGACCAGTTGCATGATGCCAAGCGCAGTGAACGACTTGCTGACCGATGCCAGCAGGAAGGGCGTATCCGGCATAACCGGGTCGCCATCGGGGTTGGCAACCCCGTATCCATTGAGGTATTCAACCTCCCCATCACGGACAATAGCAATTGCCAACCCAGGGATCCTATAGGTAGCCATTTGTGTGTGCAGAAAGTCGTCAAGCCCGCTTTTATATTCCACCCCCTGGAATTCCGCGGCTGACGACACATCTTGCGAAGAAAAGGCAACTAAGAGCAACCCTACTGCGATGACAATACCGATGGTGTATCGAGTGTATTTATGAAGCATGCCTTCCTCCTATTCCATAACTGCGCCATGGATGATACACCTTACAAGAAGACCGCAATTTAATCATTAAACCCCAGGCGTCATCCTGAAATGTGTAAAGCTGAGAGTAGTAACTATGTTAAAAACTTGCGGTGAACTTGGAAGTCTATTTTATCGTTTTCCGTTCATGGAGTGAAGTCTTGCATGTCGAGGCAAATTTCCACACCAGATCAGGCACAGATACGCAGCCAGCATGTTCCTTCGTACAAGATTTACTTCAGAAAACGGAGGACGATCACGAGCAGGATCGCCAGTGATGCGCTCAGATAGATCCAGCGGATATATATTCGACGATTCGCCAACTTTGAGTCCAATAACCTAATGGTCGAAAATAGGATCATTCCATCCAACCCAATACAAAGGGCAGGCTACTGATGACAATCACCAGAAAGAATAGGGCGGCGCTGATCTTGATCGCGTTCTTGCGACCCATCAACACAGGCAGTGAGCGTGAACCGGCTTTCCGGTCACCATCCACATCCATCGCATCAACGTCGATCTCTTCACCTAGATTGATAAGCAATGCCAACATGCCGAAAAACCAGACTGCCACTTCAAACGGTTTGCTGACAAATTGAGTTGGCTCATGCACAGCACGATGTCGCCGCACGCCTCAGGCTTTGAACTTCATCCTGTAACTTGCAAAATTGCCTGATCTCCCCGTCGCGCATATCGGCGTTGGGGATAACATCGGACTGCGAACTCGCAAAGCGTTGTTGTTGAATATTGCGCGCGGCTTGAACGCGCTTACGAATCGACACGCTGGTCTCCCCATTCGGTCACTGCCTAGCTTTTCATAATCTACACCTGGCACTTCGATATGGATGTCGAGGCGGTTCAGCAATGGACCGGAAATCCGTTTTTGATATTTGGTAACGACAGCAAGCGCACACCCACAGGCTTTTTGTGGATCAAGATACCAGCCGCATGAGGGATACACACAATCGGCAACTATTTTCCTGGTCGATGACTGCTAACAAACTGAAATTTGGAGCATGTTTTATACAGATCAACTTTAGTACTAGGCGCTCACAAGTGCCCACGTAGCCAGCGCGCGATCGTAACTGGTTTATGAGCCATACAGATCAGAGACTGCACTTCCCCAGCGTCCCTGATATTCCATTGGACGGTTATCATTCTGGGCATAATGGGAGATATCCCAAACGAAATCGAGGGAATGCAAGTTAAGACAGCTCAGCTAAATGCAGCCAACTTAAGAACTATAGCCTTGTCAGCCAGAATCAGTTCTATCTCCCACCCACATAGCGCTTCAGATCTACAGCGATGTAGGAGAAGAATCATTCAATATATCCAAGGCATATTGAATGGCCGCTTCAGTCTCCATTGCCAAGCCTTCTTCCGACGCCTTGCTAAATGCTTCCTCTCC
>NZ_JBXMTI010000043.1:0-138307 GCF_057083605.1 Candidatus Villigracilis sp.
CAGCGCCCGTATCTGCATCCAAGAAATAATAGTTTCCGCCAACTGTATCTATATAAATAACATCATCTTGAATAACCAATTTTGTTACGCTCTTAGCAAATGGTAATAACGTAGACCATAATATATTTCCGCTTTCCGAATTAAGTGCCGTAACAGAGCCAACCTCGCCAATATATACATTTTTATTTGCAGTTGCTATAGCAACTGGATTTCGACTCACATACTCCCATACTTCACTGCCGGTTGCTTCATCAAGCGCGATTACGTGTGGGTATCTATCCTGCTCATTGCTGCCGATAAAAATTACTTTTCCTGTTGTTGCGATTAATTTTGTAGCATTGTCTTGATTGATAAAAATATTGCTTATAGACCATAGCTCGGAAACCGAGGCTTTGTGCTCTGTTATCGGTTTTGCCCAATAGAAAATATCTGAGTTATCGGCGCAGCTAGTCAAAACCACCCCGCCAAACGAAATCCATAAGATTATGTAGTACATGATTGAAGAGAGTCTTTTTTTAGTTTTCATGAATTCCTCACTGACGGGATGCTATGTGTATCTCTTCATAAACCCACGTGAAATGCTACGCTAATGCTATTCCATTTACGTCTAAGAACTCGGAGGCCTGCCAGACCTCCGAGTTCTGTTGCGTGTATCACTCACTTGCCAGCACATGCCTTGCAATCACCAGCCTTTGAATTTCACTCGTGCCCTCGCCAATAGTCATCAAACGCGCGTCGCGGTACATTCTTTCCACGTTGTACTCACGACTGTAGCCATATCCGCCGTGGATCTGGATGGCTTCATAACAAACGCGTTCCGCCATTTCGGTGGCGAAAAGTTTTGCCATGGCCGCTTCCTTGTTGTACGGGCGTCCCTGGTCTTTGATCCAGGCGGCTTTGTAGATCATGGTACGTGCCAATTCAATTTCTGTTGCCATATTGGATAGTTTAAATTGGATTGCCTGAAACTCGGCAATTGCCTGTCCAAACGCCTTACGTTCACGCGCATAATCGACGGCGGCTTCCAATGCGGCTTGCGCCAGGCCGACTGAAATTGCGCCAATGCTGATGCGTCCCGCATCCAGTGTGGTAAGCGTTTGTTGCAATCCGCGACCCTCGGGGCCGATCAGGTTTTCGAGCGGCACGCGCACGTTGTCGTAGGTCACGCCATGGGTGGGGGAGCCGCGCAGGCCCATCTTCTTTTCAGCTGGGCCGATCTTTAGTCCCTTTGAATCCGTGGGCACGAGGATCATGCTTAATGACTTTGAACCGCCCTTCGGGTCTGTACGCACCAGTGTAATGATGAATTCTGCAATGCTGGCATTGGTGCACCACATCTTCGCGCCGTTGATCACCCATTCATTGCCTTGTTTTTCGGCTTTGGTAGTCACCCCGCCTTGAATGTCCGAGCCAGCACCGGGTTCCGTGAGAGCCAGCGCACCGAGCTTATTTTTTCCATCCGTTACACGAGGCAGCCATTTGGCTTTCAGTTCTTCGCTTCCAAAAAGCGCAATCGGTGCAGTGCCGAGTCCGTTATGCGCGGTGAAGGCCAATGCGGTGGAACCGCAGCCCCAGCCTAACTCTTCCATCGCAATCGCATTTGAAATGGAATCCACATTTGAGCCACCATAGGCCTCAGGAATGCTCATGCCAAGCAAGCCGATCGGCCCGCCCTTGCGGACCGACTCCCAGTTGAATTCTTCCTTCTCGTCCACTTCGCGGGCTTTGGGCTTTATCTCTTTTGCCACAAATTCGTGCACGATCTTCTTCCATGTCTTTTGTTCATCGTCTAGATCGAAATTCATTCTGCACTCCTGGTTTTTATTGGATTGTAACCATTACTATTTATACTCTCATCTTACGCAGTGTCGTTCTGAGCGGAGCGAAGAACCCCGACGATTGTCTCAGAGACCCTCACCGCACTGGCGCGCGGCGCAAGTGTCGCTACCGCTCACATCGTCCCGATGTCCTTCGGGAGGGAATCACGAGTGGGTGCGTATAAGATGAGTTATGCTTATTTCTCTGAATTAAATTTCTCCAGCAGTTTTTTGGCGGCCTTTACTTTTTTGCCAGGCACAAAGACTTGAACACGCCCCAGCCCATCTAGGGTGACAGGATAAATATTATGCCCCACCGACTCCTGGAACAACTCCACGTCAATGCCGTTCGCCTCAAGATAACTTTCAAGCAAGTCTGCTTCAAGCCTGCTGTGCAACTCTGTCAGTAAATCATATTTCATCTCGTCCATGTTTACCTCCACAACGCAATGAACAGGATCGTCCATGCGATACTAACGATCAACTGGCGGATGCCGATCCGCGTAGGTTTCCATCCAATTGCGGGATGCGTGATACCCCAGATCGTTTCCAGCCACTGCACTAAAAATGGAACGAAAATAAAACGTGGAATTAGATTTGATAATCCAAGAGCGATGGATATAACCAAATTAAATGACGTATACCAGAAAGCGCGACTCCCCATCCGCCACCACTCGCTTCGACTCTTAGCCGATACCTGATTCTGTTCCAATTCACGTTGACTTAGCCTGAGGTATGCATACACAATGCTGGCCGCAGATTGTAACCATGTGAGCACCCAAAGCCACCAGCCAAAAGCATCATATTCGCGGATGCCGACCCAATAGGCGGCAGGTGCGGCGAGTGACAATACGCCCGTGGCGATGACCTCAACGCCAGCTTGTCTCCTCTCCGCCCGCTGGCTGACCAGCCACAAATGCCACGCGAAGACGGGCAGGCCGGGAACAGCAAGGTAGAGGACGTATCCAAACCCCTCGAGGATCAATCCGAGCAAGGCTAGGGCGGCGATGAGGCCATAGATCAGTACCCAGAAGAGGGCGGGGTCCAGATCCGTTTTGGGGCGTCGTCCAGAGTATGCTTTGACGGCAATCGTCGTCGGTTGGCGAATCATGAATGCAGACATGGCCGCGACAAAAAGATTGGAAGTAGCGTAGGAAAAATCTCCACCTGCAAAGATACCAATGATCAGCGGACTTAAGATAAACACCCATGAGCCGTGATCCTGCGGCAGTGCGACCTGCTTTTTGAAGTATTGTTTCATCTTTCACAAGCATACAAGAAAAACTGCACATGCGCAAGGTTGATATAATACCGCTTGTTGTAGTAATTACTAAACCTTAGATGGAGCAGCACGAGTTAATATCATCGTTCTGGTTTAGTTAATTGCGCGGTACTCTGTAAGCAAAACTAATTCAAGGAGAGATATTCAATGTCGGCAAAGAAAAAAGTGAAGAAGAGTGTAAATAAAGCGCGAGACCAGCAGGCGGATAAGACGATTCAGTATGTTGGTATTGCAGTGGTTGTGATCGTGGTTGCATTCTTTTTGTGGAGGTTCGTGCCCTGGGAGTCATTTGCGGCCAGTAATGAACCTGCTGTAACTAGCAGCGATGTTGTTTCAGGTGAGCCAAAGCAATATGACTCCGCACCGCCCATGACGATTGACACGAGCAAAAAATATTTCGCAACAGTTGAAATGGAAAAGGGTGGTGAGTTTATGATCGAGCTCTATGCAGATAAAGCACCAATCACAGTTAATAGCTTTGTATTCCTTGCGCGCGAAGGATTTTTCAACGGCGTGACTTTCCACCGCGTGCTGGAAGGCTTCATGGCTCAGGGCGGCGACCCAACCGGCACAGGTGGGGGCGGCCCCGGTTATCAATTCGTGAACGAAGACAGCGATCTGACCTTTGATAAAGCTGGTGTGGTGGCCATGGCAAACTCAGGTCGCGATACAAATGGAAGTCAGTTCTTCATCACCTTCGCCCCTGCTGAATTTTTGAACGGCGGTTACACTATCTTTGGGCAGGTGATCGAAGGTATGGACGTGGTCAACGGCATTACGCGCCGAGACCCGGATGCAAATCCCGATTTCGCGGGCGATGCGATCAGGACAATCACCATTACAGAAGAATAGATACAAAAAGAGAGTGAGGTTTGATGCCTCACTCTCTTTTCATTTATAACCATTTGGAGGGTAAAATTATTGTATATTTAATGTTAGCCAAACACACTGGAGGCAGAGCTATGAACGAGAAACATACCAAAGGTGAAATGCATGGTTGCATTGTTTGCGGGGCATTGTATCAACTCTATGTGGTCATCGATGCGCATGGCAAGTTTGTCGATTGCAAGGTGATGACGCCGGGCGGAAGGCATGTGCCAAATCCACACCGCCCGCTGGTAGCTTGCGAAAAACACTCAGCCAAAGAGGTGGAAGCGGCAGTGGCTCGGGCGTACGGTCCTCAAAGAGATAATGATGATGACTAATTCCTGCTCTTTCGGGGGCTTACCCCCGAAAGAGCAGGAATGGGTTCTACGGTTGTTTTCGAAAAATTAACTAAATTGGATCGTAAAAGATAAGCAAAGTGCTTCCGTACTTTCTTTGTTCCCCTTCCACCAGGTTTTTCAATTCGATATTTTCATATTCATTTGGGTCGATCTGCACGATGACGGTCCCATCCTCCGTCAGCCATCCCATGTTGTCGTCAATTAACTTGATGGCAGTAGACCACATTTGTTTATACTGCGGCGGCGCAATGTAGATATACTCAAATCGTTTATCGGCTGGTGAGGCCAGTAAGTTGAACGCATCACCGCGCCGAATTTCGGTTTGTTTTGCAAACCCACAATGCTCAACATTTTCTTTTATGGTTTCGATTGGCGCACGATTCAAATCTGAAAACCGCACAAAAGATGCGCCGCGGCTCAATGCCTCGATCCCAATCGCGCCGGTGCCGCCGAATAAGTCCCACCAATTTGAATCGATCACATCGTCAGCAAGGATGTTGAACAGCGCCTCTTTCACGCGATCCATCACGGGGCGCGTAATATCACCGGGCACAGACTTTAACTTCCTGCCCTTCGCAATTCCAGAAATTACTCTTAGAGTCACTGCACGCTCTCTCGTGCTGCCAAATAATTTTCATGGGATGCGGTGATGGGGACTACACATCCGGTACCTAGGATGAAGCGTTTGCCATGAGTTTGCTTAATAGCATCTTCCGCTTCTTCCTTGACCTGAGCCTGCGTGCCCGAAACAAGCGACTCCTGTCTCAAGCCTCCACAAAATGCGCCCTTGAAGAGACTCTGTGCTTCAGACAGGGATGGGTAAGTTTCCCGGTCATGCCAGTTGACGATTTGAAAATCCATTAAGCGCAGTAAGGAAAAATAGACATCCTTGCCATGCAGGTGGAGCATATTGCACCATAAGCCTTCCGCAGGCTTGAGTACTTTCTGGTCATACGGCAGGCCGATAGCCTTGTACTCATCAAGTTCCAACATGCTTCCTTGAGCATGCTGGACGGCATAGAAGATTCCGTCCACACCTGTTTCACGGACTGCTTCCACAAACTTCACAGTGGTTTTTGTGATGGTCTCCAGGCCCTTCATAACGGCCTCTGGATATTTTCTTATGTGTTCGAGCAACAGGTCGTTACCTGCCAGATACTTGGCCTGTGAAAGCGGATTGAATATCGTTTGGATAATGGGTGTGTCTGAGTCGAGTCCCTGCTTGATTAAACGAAGACAGGTTAGTTGCCCCGCAAGGTATGGGAAAGTTGGTTCCAGCACGGGGAGCTTTTCCCAGTCTTCGGGTTTTTGGATGGCCCGCTTTGTATATCTTCTTGACCCTTCCGCATCACCCATCCATTGATCTTCAACACCCCAATCTTTTACTGCAAAGGATGAGGAAGGCGTAACTTTGACAATGTCAAAATCGTACGTGCTTTGATATTTCAATGTGGCTGCGGCGAGCGTCTCGGGGTTTTGATCACCTTCGGGGAAGTGACGCCAAAGGGCAATCGGCGTACGGTTCGTTGTTTCCCCATTCAGACAGGCTTGAATACGTTCACGGTGTGTGGTCATTTATAGTTTTCTTTCCAGGCGGTGCCGGTGATACATCCCTTCGCGGAATGTTTTGACAATTGTAAAGCCATTTGCGACTGTAGCGGCGAGGCTGGCTTCATTCCAGGTTTCGATGCTGGCGAAGATTTTTTTATATCCCCGTGTGCGGCCTTCGTCCATTAAGGCTTTTTGAAGTGCGCGTCCCAGATGTTGCCCGCGAAATTTTGGGTCTACTGTAAAATACACACATTCGATTGCGTCGATTTCGTTTTCCATCTGACTCCTGATCGTGATGCTCGAAATGAGCATTTGCAGGAAGATCAGCGGACGGGCAAAAAGTACCTTGAGGATTTGTTTTGTAAACCATTTGCGGTCGTGCGTAAGCTGGGATGTAAGCGATGATGGCTCGGGCGATGCAAGGCTCAACCCCATAATCTCGCCTGTTTTATCGTCCTGTGCATAAAAACCGAAGGCATTATTGTCTTCGGTGGCGATCTCAAAATATCTAAGCACGAAGGGATAACCAAGTTTGGAGAGTAGACCCGCATCACCCAATTGGATCTCGGCGATCCTTGGCAGGAGATTGGGGTTGATTTCTTTGAGTGGGTAAAGGGTGTAGTTCACAGTGGTCATCAATTTTGTTTATGTGAAATTTCCATCAGCAAGCTGATGGAGTCCAGAAGCTACGCCAATCCGCGCACGAGGTGAGGTCCAAACTGGCGGACGATGAAGGATGGTAATCGTTTCCAGATTGCGATGGCAAGCTGGAATTTTGGATTCTTTTGATTGAGCGACGGCAACTCGTGCCCTAGCGCAAGCCAATGCCAGTAAGCAAGCAATTGTTTGCGCGGAGACCATTTCATTTTGAAGACTTCGTTGCCAGAGCCAACGAGACTGCGCCCAAGGTCGAAAGTTTTTAATCCTTTTTGAATGGTGCGCTCAATCACCGACCAATATAAAAATTCGCCTGCATAGGTTGAGCGGGCATGTCGCAAAATATTAGCGTGGAGATTAAATATGGTGTCGCCTTGATAAATAAAGACGCCGCCGCCTGCGATTTTCCCCTGGGCGGTATATAGCACTGCAAATTCAAGGGTGTTGCCTAAATGTTCCGCCATTTTATGGAGATAGGTCTTTGAGTGATATGGCGAACCAAGTTCATGCATACTTTTTGCAAGGGCCTCGTAAATGTCATCCAATAGTTCAAGATGGCCAAGGCGGATTTCAAATCCCTTTTTGAGCGATTTGCGGATGTGATTGCGATGATCTGATGAAAATGTTTTTAGCAGGCCATCTGGGTCGGGTGGCAAATCTATCAGGTAAGTGAAGTATGCAGGGTTTTGTGACCAGTTATCGGGTGGGGATGAAGCACCATCGTCAAAGCGAATGGAAATATATTCGGCTTTGATATCCTCTGCAAGACGCTGGGCTTCATCCAATAATTGATCGCGCGCGGCAGTGTTTTCAAATGCAAATCCGCCGTAGCTGCCGAATGGTGCTGTTGTTAGGTAGTGACCGAAGATCGGATGTGTAACTTCAACAAGCGCGAGCGCTCCAAGCGGACCTGAATCTTCGAGCACTGCAAAGCGATGGACTTTATAATTATAGATATCATTAACAAAATTCAACCAGCTATCCAGGCCGGTAAAACTTAATTTACTTTCGATTGATGGAAAATTAAGCGAGTCAACGCGCTGAATTTTCATTGGGCTAACTCGCTGATGTAATTTTCCATGGTTGAGATGGGGAAGGATTTCAACAGGTCTTTCAGGAAGGCTGATTTGTTAAGTGTGAATGGGTAAAGTAAGGGATTAGTTAATATGTCGCGAGCGAAGCGCATGGGCCAGCGTGAGGGCGAGACGACTTCGTAAGGATGTAAGAAGATCACAGGGCTCAAGCCAGCTTTGAATTCTTGTTCAATGATCCTGAAAACGGATTTGGTGAAGAGGCCGCTCATCATGCTTGAGCCATAAGGGAATTCACCACCCAACACCAATGGCAGATTCATACGGCGCGGTGCATGAAACGATGAAGGTTTGCCAAGCAGAGGCAATGTGCTGACCGGTAGTTCCCAGATTTTGCCTTTGCGGAGAATCGTGCCTGCGGGGGCATAAAGGGATGAACTGTAACTGAATTCATTTTGTTCGAGCAGTGGATAAACACTTTCAATTGTGTTGATCATTGGGGCGCGAAAGCCGCACACTTTATATTGCTTTCGCCACTCTGTCGATTTTTGCAGATCATGCTCAATATCAGAGATTAGCGTCAAAGGGCGATGCACCTGGCAGTGAAAGCCAACTTCGTGGCCTGCGTCAAATATTTTTTGGGGCAGGTCAGGATACCAATCCACTAATTCGCCCACCAGGTAGAAACTTGCTTTTACATCTTTGAGTATCTCAAGGATGGGATCGATTGCGTTTTCAGCGTAGCCATCGTCAAGTGTGTGGCGTTCTTCGGATGAAAGAAAATCATATCTGCGGGAGGGAGCAAACCAGGATTCGTAATCGATTGTCAATAACAAACGCGGAGAGGGTGTCATGGCGGGCAGATTATAGCAGGGTTGTTACTTCGTACTTCCCATTTCTCTTATTGGGATGTGCGGGGTTATGGGGCTTGCTTGATCGTGCAGAAAACTGCGCCGTTGCGCGAAATTTCCAAAAAGGGTGGCTGGTCTCTTAAGTATCGAAGGTCTTCATTTGAGCGGCTGCTAGCTAACACATAGTCACCGGGCTGAATATCTTTTTGTTCTGTGCGGAAATCGCGGATGGTGATATCGTCGCTTGCATAATAAGCCGCGATGTAAGGTTCACGCCTGACGAAAAGTTGAGCGCCCGCCTGCGCTTCTTGATCGAACCTTAGAACTGCTTCGCGATAGCAAGTCAGCCAATACTCTGTTTCGTAAGTACGGAATGCACCGCCGACTCCGCTTGCAAAGGAGTTGTAATAGGCGTATTCATATGGGTGTAGTTGGAAAGCAGAGATGATCCCAAATGCTAGAATAAACATGACGAAGATTGCTTGTGCCCAATTCTTTTTTATTATTTGCGTTATCTTCTCGAATGCAAACCCTGAAGAAATGAAAACAGGCGGCAGGATAAAAAGGAAGTGACGAAAACCGTCGTACATGGGCGGCTTACGCAAAATGACGTATGCTGTCGGAATAACGAACCAGAATAAGATGAGGGCAAGTGCAATTTTTTTCTTGTTATCGGATTCCCAAAACCCAAGAACCAAACCAATGATAAATAAGAGCCAGACAGGTTCAGTTAGCGTGTAGCCAAGAAGGGTAGGTAAATATCTGCGAGGCAATTCATCGGCTTTGTATTGCTCACCATTGAAAAGCACAGTTAATTGAGTTGGGTTATCAGACATGAACCCGAAGACTTCAATGAATTTCTGTAGGGGATTTGTCCACAGATGGGGCCAGGCCATGAAGGCGATCAAAATGGTGAATGATGTGTAAACAGCAAAGTGCTTTACTAATTGGCTTAACTTAATTTTGTTGATTTGACTAATCGCGTAAAGACCTGTCAATATAGCAGCTAATGGGCCTAACACACGGATGGATGTGGCAATCCCAAGAAAGAATGCTGCAATCAAGGCTTTTGTGAATTTCGGCTTTTCACTTTGAGCAATCTCATCCACCATTTCAAAGCCAAAGCACATTGACCCAATGAAGAAGACCAGGAATGGCATGTCTTTCGGGTTGATGAAGGCGTGCCCCCATAGGAGCGGCTGCCAGGCGAATAATGCTGTAGCGGCAAGCGCTGCTGGCTGGCTCATCCATTTGATCGCAAATCGGTAGAAAAGATAAACGCCCAGTTGAAATGTTAGAAAGTTGATGAGATGCCAGGCGGATGCATTGTCAATGCTGAGGAACTCCACTACCGAAACAAAGGGACGTGCAATTAATATATAGGCGGGTCCGCGGTTGGCATGATCTGTGCCGCTGGAACCATAGGCGTTGTTTAAATCAAAGTTCCCGCTAAACCATTCGCTAGGGGAGTAGGCATATCGCAACGCATCTGCGTAATCGTAAAAGAGCGGCTCATCCCAGGATAAGCCGTAGCTGCGAAAGGTGATCAGGCCGACTATGATATTGATGATCAGCAGGATCAGGATGGGATATTGACGGAGTTTTTGCAAGGTGAATCGTCGGAGTTATTTCTGTGAAATGCGATATGCCTGACGTTTTTTGGCTTGTTCCATACGCACTTGCTCTTCTTCTGTTTCCGTGATCAACGCTGGTACAGTGGTTGGACGGCCTTCATCATCCAGCGCGACATAAACAAGATAGGCAGTGTTCGTGTGCATTTGCTCACCTGTGACGGGGTTCTCCGCCACAACCTGAACTTCGACTTCCATGGATGTTCTGCCTGTATAAGTCACTTCTGCATTGAGAATGATCAGGTCGCCTATGCGGATCGGCTGACGGAAGGTCATCGAGTCGATTGCAACGGTGACCACTTTCTTTCGAGCATGACGCATACAGGCCAGCGCACCAGCTTCATCCACAAGTTTCATGATCCAGCCGCCGTGTACGTTGCCAAGAAGGTTGGCATGTTCCGGGTGCATGATTTGCGCAATACTGATGTGTGAGGCGCGTGCGGTATTTTCGGGGGGAGAGTTTGTCATGTGATTAGGAATCAGTCCATATCCTGCATTTGTTCGCCCGAGTCCACTGTGTGCAGGCGTTCGGGTGCATCCAGTAAAACATCAATGAGAGAATGAGTTAGTTCAGCCATCAAGGGGGCCAGGGGAACGTTTGCGGGTGGATAAATTTTCTCGGGTGCCGGAGGAGGGCTAAGGCGCGGCTTGAGCGTGGATGTCGACCTTTTGCTGAGAATGCGCGGGTCATTGGTCAAAGTGCCGACGTAGTTTCCGATGACAGAGTAGACGTCACGCTGTGGGGTGACGAAACCGATCCAGTCACCGTTGCGGTTGAATATATATGGATAGGATAGGAACGCCTCTGCATCACCCTTTGTCGTATAAATGGGTATTACTGCTGTTCGTGCCATAGCCACTCACCTCATGGAATATTGTCAATATCATTATACGTCCAATACCTATTAACAAAAAAGTTCCACATCATAACGATCCCCACGGCAGTTGCAAGAGTGAGATTCTTTGCGTAAAACTCGGCGGTGATGTAAGTTGTGTGAAGCGAACTTTCGACAAAATTCAATAAGGGCGGCTCCAGGTAATGCAGGGTGGGGATGCGAATGGCAACGCCAGCCAGGTTTACTAGAAAGAACATACCCAATTGACCCACCAGCGGACGCGAGCGCGATTCGGGGTATGTCCAAATACGATTCCAGGTGAAGTTGCTGATCACTGCACAAAGAAAGGAGATCGTCCCCGCAATGACCAGCGACATGCCCGCCCAATGCGAAAGTACGTTCATCACTCCAAAGTCGATCAATGCTCCCAGCGTACCCACCAGGGCGAATTTAAAGAAACGGTTGCGTTCTTTTGTATCGGTGATGATCATTCCAAGCCTAATTTATTTTTGAAAAATGGAACTGTACGACGGACACCTTCCTCCAGATCGACTTTCGGATCCCATTTCAGGATTTCACGGGCACGGGTGATATCGGGCTGACGTCTTTGCGGGTCGCGTGCACTGCGTGAATCCTCTTGATATACGATGCCTGCCTTGTTGCCCGTAATTCTGTTGATGGCTTCGGCAAATTGCAGAATGGTCATTTCAACCGGGTTACCAATGTTAACGGGGTAATGTTCTTCTGAGTAAAGCAGTTTTATGATTCCATCCACTAGGTCATCTACATAACAGAATGAACGCGTCTGGCTTCCATCTCCGTAAACAGTGAGAGGCTGCCCCAGCAAAGCTTGTTTGAGCAGGTTGGGCAGGGCGCGGCCATCTTCAAGATCCATGCGCGGGCCGTAAGTATTGAAGATACGGACGATTCTTGTATCCACGTTATGAAAACGGTGATAAGCCATCGTCAACGATTCGGCAAAGCGTTTGGCTTCATCGTATACCGCCCGCGTCCCAACGGGATCTACGTTCCCAGCGTATGTCTCGGCTTGTGGATGAACCGCCGGGTCGCCGTAAATTTCACTGGTGGATGCCAGCAGGAAGCGTGCGTTTTGTATACGGGCTATTCCAAGACAGTTATGTGTTCCAAGTGCGCCCGCCTTCATCGTTTGGATCGGCAGGTTGAAATACCCTGATTTCGATAATGGGTTTGGGCTGGCGGGTGAGGCGAAATGTAAAATCGCATCCACCTTGCCGGGCACAAAAATATAATTTGAAACGTCGCGTTTGTAGAATGTAAATTTCTCGTTGTTTGCCAGGTGCGCTATGTTATCCGGGCTGCCCGTGATGAAATTATCCATCCCAATGACTTCATGTCCATCTTTAAGCAGATGGTCGCATAGGTGCGATCCAAGAAACCCCGCCGCACCTGTTATCAAAATTCGCATTATTTTTCCTCTTTCATAATTTATTTCCGATCACATTTCTATGTTTTCTGCTCTTTCGGGGGCTTAGCCCCCGAAAGAGCAGAAAATTATTTCCAATCGATTTCACTTAACAACCCATCACCAGTGACTTGATGAGCGTCACCGCTTCCGCTGTCGATCAGCCAGAGATTGCCTTGATAAACTACTGCAATAAAATCCCCCGTTTGCCCTTCAAGCGCTTGCGGCGCCCAGGTTGGGATCTGAGGCTCGATGCCGTTTGAGTCCGCAGGCGGGAAGATCAATTTACTGTTTGAGCCGTCGCGATCCATCACCATTAAACGATATCGGCTTGTATCACTCTGCTCGATAAAAATGGATTGCAAATATGCCACCTGGAAGAATTTTTCTTTACCATTCGACTTGATCGGCGAAATGGATGGATAAGAAAACATGCCCGCTGAATTGACAATGGAGGCTGTCGCTTCACTGCTGAACGAGGTAGCTGTGAGGTCAAAATAGGGCGACTCTTCGCTGGTAATGGGTGCCGGGGCTGGCGCATGGCTGACAAAATATAAACTCTGGCCATCTGCGCCCCAAGTTAACGGAGGAATCCATGCCCAATCACTGTGTGTGTTCAATGGCGTGATATCCAGCAATGGTTTGAGATAACCACCATCCTGGTCAACGAGGCCGATTTCATCCGGGCGGGCATATGCCAGCCTGCCATCCGGTGAATACGCAAAAGACATTCCCCACCAGCCGTACACTCCGCCGCTATTGGTGCTCAATAACTTGCGTGGACTGCCTCCCGTAATGCTAACTCGATATAGATCATTATTGGCTTGCCAGCCGGGCGCAGTACTGCGAGGTTCAACAGTGGAGTAAGCTACGGAGTTTGTGCCCGGTATCCACGAAGCGAAATGGACTACGTTTGAGGCTTGCAGTGAGATGAGTTTCGGGTCAAGGTTTTTTGTGCGCACTGCCCATAAGGTATTGATTTCTTCATCCGCGGGCTTTTTTGATTTACGGGTAAATACCAGGTATTCTCCGTTCGGCGAAAGCGTAAAAATTCGCCCGTCGAGGTCGCCGGTGCTGACAATGACTCGGCGGTTTGCGGTGGAACCTTCCATGATCCATGCGTTGCCACCTGCCAGATATGCCAGCGTGCCGGGGATATTCAGCGGCGTAAAGGAAGATTGCGCACCGACCATGACGATCTCAGGCAATGCTTCGCTCAGCACAACAGTCTTCACCGCAGACTTGCTGATCTCGACATCGTCCTCAAGGATTCGGCGATAGGTGATTTCGTGCAATCCGTTTACGCCAGCTTGGACGAGTCTATTTTCGCCTTCAGGTAGAGTCTCGTTGCGGACGATTTGTCTTTCAAAGGGAACGACAACTTGTTCGGTATCGAATTTTTCCACCACACGAGTCAGGGTGATGAGATCGCCTTCGCTTAGGATTGTGTAGAAAGGCGGTTCGGTACGATCAAGATTGCCTGGCGTTATGCCTGCACTTTGAAGTGCCTGTGATACCGTGCTGCCTGCTGTTATGCTAACGTCGCGCGTTGCTCCATCTGCCGATATGGTAATGACAATTTCCTCACCGATCTGTGGGGAACGGCAGGAAGATGTCAGCCAGAGAAATATTGATAGTAGGAAGAGCAGGCGAGGGCGGAGTCCGAGGCGGGGCATGTCGAGTATAATCCAGCCGCTATTTGATACGGCCAGTCAAAGTCATGATCCCATCTGTAATGGCAATTGATTCCAAACGAAAGCCAACTGCAACAGGCCCAAGTGAGCCTGTGAATGCTTCAGCGATGATCGCGGTCATGGCCGAGGTGATGCCTTCGGGGGCGGGGAAGGGGCCAAAATCAGCCGATGCGATTTCGATCTTTGGCTGCCCGGTAATTTCATCCACGCCGACATTCATGGTGATGAGCATATTTGCAGTGAACCAGCCACGTGTGATCTTGCCATACATTTGCATTTGACCGTTGCGAAGAAAAATTTGCGGATCGGTGAACGGCGGATTCTCGCGCGCTGCCATTTTTTCTGTAATGTAGGATGTGAGCTGGCTCTCCGTGATCTGGAATGTGACAACACCAGTGAGTGCACCGGATGCCAGAGCCTGTTCCAACTGCTGGCGCATACTTAACACTTCGTCAGGTGAATAGGGAACGGTTTGAGATGGGTAGTCAGGCCCGCCGACGAAAATGCTGCAAGCTAATGAAGCCAGCACAAGGGACGAGACGAAAAGATAAAGTTTGGAAGTTTTTGTTTTCATGGTTTGCAAGTTTCTTGATATTGAGTATATAATTTTTTTAGCGGAGTAATTATAGCATGAGCGACTCTCAATCTATTTCAAAGGATGAATTAAGCCTTGCGGCAAAAATTGAGGCATTGTTATTTGTTTCTGCGGAACCTGTACCACTGAGCCAGCTTGCAACAGCATTGGATGTGACTCCTTCGGTGGTCGAACGCGGACTTAAGGAGCTGGACGAGTCACTCTTGACCCGTGGCCTGCGTTTGCAACGAAATGCCGGGCGCGTCCAATTGACGACTGCCGCCGAACTAGCTCCACTTATTGAGCTTTTTCTGGGTTTGGATGCGACCACACATCTCAGCCGCGCGGCTTTGGAGACTTTAGCGATCATTGCCTACCAGCAGCCGGTTACGCGTCCGCAGATTGATTCGATCCGCGGTGTGAATAGTGACGGCATGTTGAAAAGTTTATTGAGCAAAGGCCTCATTCACGAGACTGGCCGTACGGAAGGCCCAGGCCGCCCAATCTTATATTCGACCACACCTGAATTTTTACAACACTTCGGTTTGAGTTCGGTGATCGAATTACCGCCGCTTGCCATACCCGTGAATGCGGATAGCACCGATCATACAGAATTATTGAAAGGTTAGTTATTGTTATGCAGGAACGATTACAAAAACTACTCGCCCAGGCAGGGTATGGCTCCCGCCGCGCTTGTGAAGTATTTATCACTGAGGGGCGCGTGCGTGTGAATGGGACGGTTGCTGTTTTGGGGCAAAAGGCTGACCTTTCTATTGATAAGGTAACAGTAGATGGAAAGGCACTGCCAAGGGCCGAAGCCTTGACATATATTGCCTTATACAAACCCCGCAATGTGCTTTCTGCTGCCGAGGGACAGGATGACCGCCAGACCGTACGTGATCTGATCCCTGTTCCCGGTCACCTATATCCTGTTGGTCGTTTGGATTTCGACTCGGAAGGGTTGATCTTGATGACAAATGATGGTGAGTTGACCAATAAGTTAACCCATCCGCGTTATGGGCATGAAAAGGAATATCGTGTATTGGTCGCGCGCCGCCCCGATGAAAAACAAATGGAAGCCTGGCGCAGAGGCGTGGTGATGGACGATGGTGATAAGACCGCTCCTGCTGAGGTAAATTTCCTTTCCACTTCCGGTAAAGGCGCGTGGATTCGCATTGTGATGGGCGAGGGAAAGAAACGCCAAATCCGCGAAGTGGGCAGGCTGTTGGGTCTTCCAGTTGTAAAGATCATTCGCTTACGAATCGGCACGTTGAAATTAGGCAACCTCAAGCCGCGCCAGTGGCGCTACCTCACAGCAGATGAAGTCGCTGAATTGAAGGGTGATAAAGACCCGAAAATCGGTGAGAGGGCGCGTTCAAAAAGACCCGTAAAATAAAGTTGAATAACCATTATTCCTGATTATAGAGACTTCAAAGTTCAATTAGAACCTTGAAGCCTCTTCATTTCCCCTCTTGACTTAAATAAATAAACACTGTATATTTACGCTGTATAGTAAACAAGGAGCTCATATGGTTAGACCGACACTCAAAAAACAAATCCCAAATTTGCAAGAGGCCATCAAGGAAACAGCCTGGAAGCAGATCGCTGAGTTTGGTGCGCCAGCCTTGTCCCTGCGGGCAATTGCGCGTGAGTTGAAAATCACCGCGCCAGCCATCTATAACTACTTCCCAGACCGGGATGCGCTGGTTACTGCACTCATCATTGACGCCTACACTTCCTTTGGCGATTCTCAGCTAGCAGCCCGCGATTCTGTCCCTGAAGATCACTATGCTGATCGCCTGAAGGCTATTGGTATTTCCTATCGAATATGGGCGCATACCTATCCTCAAAGATATCAATTGCTTTTCGGAACACCCATCCCAAGTTATGTAGGCCCATTGGAAAAAATATTCCCGTCTTCTGCACGTTCGATTAGCGCGCTATTCAGCGTAGTGGAGAGCGTCCGCGTGGCTGGGAGACTTAATGTCGAAACATTCCCAGCGGTCAAGGATGAATACAAAGCGCATTACGAAATGTGGCAGACATATTTCAGTGACGTGCATTCACATTCCATGTATGTTGCGATGATCATCTGGGCGCGCGTTCACGGCATCGTTTCATTGGAGATCCAGGGAAACCTGCCTCCTTTCGGCAAAAGGGGCGATGCCTTGTACCTGTTCGAATTGGAATCTAGTGCAAAACAATTTATCAAGGAGTAATGATGAGCAAAATCTTTAATGGTCGATTTACGGCAAAAACTGAAAAACCCTTTGTTGTATTTTTGATTGGAATGAGAATCAACAAGCTTTGGCGATTTGATAAATGGATTCCTGTTGCCTTTGCAATGGGACCGATGCTTCAGGCCTTGTTCACAAATCCTGAAAAAGGATTTCTGCACGCCGAATCTTTTTGGAATCTTAGCGGACCATGTCTGATTCAATATTGGCGCTCGTTCGAAGACCTTGAGAATTTCGCGCGCAATCCATCAGACCCGCATATCGGACCGTGGAAGAAATTCAATCAAGCTGTTGGCGCAGATGGGATTGTGGGTATTTGGCATGAAACCTATACGGTCAATCCCGATCAATTTGAAAGTGTGTATGGCAACATGCCGCGCTTTGGGCTTGCGGCGGCAATGGATCATGTGCAGGCGGTTGGCCGTCGCGAAACAGCTCGAATGCGGCTTGGGTCAAAGAATGGCAATGTATCTGCGATGGAAGCAAACTAAAGGAAAAATAAAATGACCACTAATCATGTGATTTTAGGCACAGGCGCAATCGGACGCGCCATTATGGAAGAACTTATCACGCGCGGAGAATCTGTCCGCATGGTAAATCGTTCAGGCAGGATGGACGAAGCTCCTGCCGGGGTGGAGGTGGTGGCGTCAGATCTTTATGACCAGATAAAGGTTAAAGAAGTGGCGCGCGGTGCTAAAGTCGTATATCAATGTTCACAGCCGAATTATTCCGAATGGGTAGAAAAATTTCCACCGTTGCAAAAATCCATCATAGATGGCTTGACGGGTAGTGATGTTAAACTGGTGCTGGTTGAGAATTTGTATATGTACGGCGAAACCAATGGAATGCCAATGACTGAAGACACACCACACAACGCACACACGCGTAAAGGCAAGACGCGCAGTGAAATGAGCAAGGCCGCGCTTGCCGCACATCAGGCTGGAAAACTAAAAGTGACTATTGGGCGCGGCTCTGATTTCTTTGGTGCATGGGGCTTGCCAACTGCGGTAATGGGCAAGCGCACCTTTTATCCGCTTTTGCGGGGCAGGCCCGCCCGGTTGATCGGAAATATTGACCTGCCGCATACTCATACATATGTTCCTGATTTTGGAAAAGCGCTTGTGATTCTGGGAGAGCATGGTGAAGCGGACGGACAGATTTGGCATATACCGAATGACCTGCCGCATATTTCTCAGCGCGAGATGGTTAGGATAATTGCCGAAGTTGCAGGTGTTGAACCTAAGATGAACGCAATGGGCAAGTTGATGATGTGGGTGGGAGGTCTCTTCATCCCCGAAGCGAAAGAGGCCCTTGAAATGATGTATGAATTTGACCAGCCCTTTGTTGTGGATTCGAGTAAATTTGAAAAAACATTTGGCATGAAAGCCACACCCATGCGAGAGGCAATAAAAGAAACTGTAGCTTGGTATAAAAACCATCCTGATAAAATTTAACATATCATTGCGAGCAGTGTTCCTGGTATGGGGTAGGCTTCTCGCAATGCCAACTTTTATTTGTAGGAGAAAATCATGATCAATTCTTTAATGGCAACTTTGCATCACATTTGTGCCTTCACACTTACTGCATGTCTAATCTACGAGTTGGTCGCATATCGTAAGGGATTAACCGTCGAAGAAGCGCGCCGCATTCAAAGAGTCGACCTTGTCTATGGCATATCGGCGGGTTTACTGATCGCCGTCGGTTTACTGCGTGTGTTCTTCTTTGAGAAAGGCTCCAATTACTATTTTCACAATTATGTCTTCTGGACAAAGATGGCGTTATTCGTAATTGTGGGCTTGCTCTCGATCTATCCCACCATTCGATACATCAAATGGAACCCAGTGCTTGCGGAAAACAGATCGCCTGAAATCCCAGAGCGGGAATTCAAAAATATTCGATTGCTGCTTTGGCTCGAAATCGCAGTGATTATACTGATCCTTTTTGCCGCCCCAATGATGGCGCGCGGGATTGGCGTAAGCTAGTCACATGTCAAATTCTTGTGTCAAGAGTAACCCTTCGAGATGGATTCTGCTTTGAACCGCGAAGCGTGCAAAGCGCACGAAGATCAAAAGGTTTTCTTGGCGGACTTTGCGAGCTTAGCGGTAAAACCCCAATAAGCTTCTCCGAAACAATACTGGATAAAAAGGAGCCACCATGCTGGAAATTGCGATCATGCTCGAGGGCCAGAACGGCCTGACCTGGCCCTGCTGGCAAAAGATTGTTCGCCTTGTGGAAGAAGCGGGTTTTGTTGGCTTGTATCGATCCGATCACTTTACCAACATGAACCCGCCTGATAAAGAGTCTCTTGAGTTGTGGGTCTCGCTCACATGGTTAGCTTGCAACACGAGCCGCATTGAGTTTGGCTCGCTGGTCACGCCATTTTCATTTCGGCACCCCGCGCTCACTGCCCGCATGGCCTCCGCAGTGGATGATCTCTCAAACGGGCGATTAACCCTCGGTGTTGGCGCAGGTTGGCAGGAACGTGAGCATCAGGTTTTTGGGTTCGATCTGTTGGATGTAAAGGCACGTTTTGATCGATTTGAAGAAGGTCTGCAAGTGCTAACGCAACTTCTGAAAAGTGACTCGCCCGTCTCCTTTCACGGAAAATATTTCAACCTTCATGAAGCAACTCTCCTTCCACGCCCGCAACGCTCAGGTGGCCCCCGCATTCTGATCGGCGGCTCTGGCCCAAAGCGGACTCTGCCTCTCGCTGCGCATTACGCGGATGAATGGAATTGCATCTTCAACACGCCTCAAAACTTTTCCGTTCTAAACAAACAATTAGATGATTTGCTCAAAGCCGAAGGCCGCGACCCCAAATCACTGAAGCGCTCGATGATGACAGGCTGTTATTTCGGAAAGAATGAAACTGCCCTGCGTGAAAAAATTGCTGCTCGCGGATTAATCTTCGATGAACTGAGAGCCAGGGGAATCATTGTGGGAAGTGCAAGCCAGGTGAAGGATCAATTGCAGGAACTGGCTAATGCAGGGTTGCAGCGAGTCATGTTGCAGTGGCTTGATTTAGATGATCTGGATGGAATGGAAGCGCTGGCGAAGGCCGTGCTTTAGGCTTCGAGCACTTTTTTCATGTAAGCCGAAAACTCTTCGCTAAATCTTTTGGATGAAAAGCGGGCCGCGTTCTCTTGCGCGGCTTTGCTGTTTAATTTTACATTTTTGGATTGAAGTACCGTCTCGATCAGACTCCCCGCAGCCTGCTCCTGAAACAATAAGCCTGTTTCTCCATCCTTCACTATTTCCGCCGCGCCGCCTTTGTTGTAAGCAATGACAGGGCATCCCGCCGCCTGCGCCTCGACTATCGCAATGCCGAAATCTTCGACAGCCATGTACACGAAGGCTTTGGCGCGATTCATTAAGTCGGTTACTATTTCATCAGGTTGATAGCCAAGCAGTTGGATATTATCCTTCGCGAGCTTTTGCAAACGCGGCATTTCAGGCCCATCACCAACGATGAGGAGTGGAAGCCTTAACTCATTGAAAGCGCGGACGATTTCTGCCGTCATTTTGTATGGCACGAGCCGCGAAACGTGCAGATAGAAATCATCGCGATCTTTTGCGGGCGAGAATCTATCCACATCCACAGGCGGGTAAATGACTTGCGACTCACGTCCCCAGGCTTGCTTGATCTTCTGCGCTGTCCAATGTGAGATGGCGAGCAAATAATCGGCGCGGGATGCTGACTCTCTGTCCCAACGGCGGAGCAGGCTCAAGGTCAGGCGGGCGGCGGCTCCTACAATAATTGGCTTATCCAAATGATGAAGATGCAAATAGTCATCCTGCAAATGCCAGGCATATCGCATCGGTGTGCAGACGTATGAAATGTGAATCTGATTTTTATTTGTTTTGATTCCATGCGCAACCGCATGTGAAATGGATAGGACAACATCGTAATCGCGAACATTCATGCTTTCAATCGCAAACGGCATGAGCGGCAGCAGTCCGCGATACAGATGCTCGACCCGCGGGATTTTTTGCAGGAAGGATGTTTTGACGCTGCGCCCCTCAAGCGGAGTATTGAGCAGGTTTTGCTTATTGTGAATGAGCGCATGTAACTGCGCCTGGGGATATAACTTTAGGATCTCAACCAGCAGTCTCTCTGAGCCACCATAAATATTCAGCCATTCGTGGATGATCGCGAGTTTCATACAAATCTCTCAAGCAGGGTTTGCGTTTTCTGCGCTGACTCATCCCACAAAAATTTGGCGGCATATTCCAATCCTTTTTCGCGCAACTGTTTTCCGAGGGATTTGTCTTCAATGATCTTCTGCATGGCATCTGCTATTTCATCCGAGTTGTGCGAGTTGACGAATAGCACAGCATCGTCGAATATTTCACGAAAGACAGGTATGTCTGATGCAATCACCGGAGCGCCGCACGCCATGGCCTCAAGAATGGTCAAACCGAAACCTTCGTAAAATGACGGCACGACAACAGCCACTGCGCCTGAATACAGGGCTGGGAGATCTTCATCGATGGTGTGGGTCAAATTGCCAATTTGACCTACCGGTGCAAAGATCTTTCCTTCTGCGCCTGCAATAAATAAAGAATGGGATTTTAAATTCAATTTCTCCCATGCCTGGATCAATCTTGCCAGATTTTTTCTTGGTTCATTCGTCCCGACGAAGAGAAAATAAGGTTTGTTTAAACTGTATTTTGTCTTTATCGTTTCGACCCTCTTTTGTGTTTGTGGCTCGAACGGTTTCCCAACCCCGTTGTAAATAACGTGGATTTTCTCTTCTGGGATTCCCAAATGAAATTTCAATCGTTCTTGCGAAAAATTGGATACAGTGACGATGGCTTTAACTCGTTTTGCTAATATCTTCCAGGACAGGCGGGTCCATAACGCAAAGGTGGGATTGAACCATTCGGGGTGGTCAAATACGCTCGCATCATGAATGGTGATAACCTGATTGCTTACAAGCCAGGGCCCCGCATTTGCAGGCGACCAAAGCACATCTCCATTTTGAAACTTTGCAGGCAGAATGAATTGCTCCCAAAGGTGCCCAGCCATTTGCCCAAGAGAACGCTTTGGTGTAATGAAGTATTTGGTTGCAGTCAGCCGTTTGGAAATTTCGTGCGCATACCGTTCCACGCCTGTAATGCGCCTATGTTGAAAGCGGGCGTTGATCGCGAGTTTCAAGGTCATTCAAAGATTATATAATACTCATAGTCACAAATTGAGCTTTCCCGTTTTTGAAAAAGCGCAATTTATGACCGCGCTGGGTATAATAAATAAGATTATTATGGTCTGATTATTAAATGACATCATCCTTGCAAGATCGCTTGTCTCACATTTTCGGCGTTGGTGCGCGTTTCTTCTTTGCGCTCACGATTTTTCTTATTCCATTCCGCTGGCGCATGGAATTGTGGGCACGCCCATTTTTTCCCATCTATTCTGATTACACAGATTTTCTGCTCTTCGCGAGCGACGTGTCGATGCTTTGCATGCTTATATTTTGGGGGTGCTCATTGCTTTTGATGCCGCGCAAATTGAAGGCAGGGTCAGCGCTAATGTGGATCAGCCTCGTGGGCCTGACCTTTGCAGGTTGGGTATCCATTCTTGGCAGTGAGGACGAGATCCTCTCACGTTATCACGCCCTGCGTTTTATTGTGTTGCTTTTGTTTTACTTATTTATTGTCAACGAAATTAAATCTGTAAATTGGGTCATCCTGCCGGTGGGCGCGCAAATTTTATTTCAATCAGTTGTTGTGATTTTACAAGTCGCTTCTCAAAGCTCTTTGGGATTGTATGGCCTGGGTGAGCTATCCCTTGACCCAGCCGACTCAGGCGTCAGCGTTATCTTTGGGGATGGATTTCGCTTCCTGCGCGGCTATGGTCTGAGTGACCACCCGAACATTCTCGGCGGCTGTATCGCTTTCGGACTTGTCATTTTGCTGGCTATCATTCTTTATAGCAATGGGCGTGCGCAAATTATTTCATCCATTGTGTTTTTGTCATGCTTTCTGGCATTGGTGATGACCTTCTCCCGGTCAGCGTGGCTAAGCTTTTTTGTAGCTGGCAGTTTCGTGGTCGGGAGTGAGGCGCTGGCTCGTAGATGGGATCATGTTAAAGTTGCGATTCTGCTTGGGGTGTTGAGTCTGCTAGTCGTGATGCCATTCATCACGAAAAATATTTCCCTGTTTCAATCACGTGTGAACTCTGGTAATGTTGCTCAGGATGACCCGATGAAGGAGCGCGCGTTTCTGCTGGATGTAGGCAATACGCTTTTTATAGAACACTCTGCAATTGGGGTTGGGCTGGGCGCGAGCCCAATTGCGATGATGAAGCGTTTTGAAAATTTCCCGTTGAATTATCAGCCGCCGCATTATGCAATTTTGGTTGTGGCAATGGAGACAGGTGTGCTGGGCGGGGTATTTTATTTGCTTTTGCTGGTGCTTCCTTTTGCTACATTCGTTTCGCATTGGGAGACTTATTCGCGCCAGCCAATCTTAATGACCGTGTTTGCGCTATTGCTTGCAGTTACAATGGCTGGATTCTTTGATTACTATACCTGGTCTTATTCGTATGGGCGCGCCTGGCAATGGCTTGCGTGGGGGCTGTATTCTGTGGGGTTGGAAACGGTGATGTAAATGAATATCATTCAGATCATCCTTGCGCCTGTTTTGATAGCCTACTCTCTAGCTATGGCAATATTGTTAATTTATATTTCCAATATGGTTTATCTTGCATTCACGGGTTTGAAACAACGAAATAAACTGCTGCGCCCTGCGCTGATGATGTTAAATGAATTGCCTCATGTCACTGTGCAATTGCCGATCTACAATGAGTGGTATGTCGCAGAACGGCTGATCGAATCATCTGCTGCGCTGGATTATCCGCGTGAGTTGCTGGAGATTCAAGTTCTTGATGATTCAACTGATGAAACAATTTCGCTTGTGGCTGAAAAAGTTAAACAATTGCAGAGGCAGGGAGTGGATGTGGTTCATATCCATCGCGCGAATCGTGATGGCTTCAAGGCAGGCGCACTTGCCAATGGGCTTGAAAAGTCAAAAGGTGATTATCTTGCCATCTTCGATGCAGATTTTCTGCCGCATCCTGATTTTCTTCGCCGCGTTTTGCCGCATTTTAACCACGAGAAGATTGCATTTGTACAGACTCGTTGGGGACATTTGAACCGCAATTATTCCCTGCTCACCCTGCTTCAATCTTTCTCTCTAGATGCGCATTTTGCCATTGACCAACTCGCGCGCGCCAATGCAGGTTATGTTTTCAATTTCAACGGTACCGCGGGTATCTGGCGTAAATCTGCAATTGTAGATGCGGGCGGCTGGAAGGCCGATACCCTCACCGAAGATATGGATCTGTCTTATCGTGCGTTTCTACGCGGCTGGTCGGCCCGCTATGCTGGTGAAGTGGAAGTACCCGCCGAATTGCCCGTTAGCTTCACGGCCTATCGCCGCCAGCAATATCGTTGGGCGCGCGGTAGTTTGGAATGCGCCATTCGCTACATCCCCATGATCTGGAACTCGGATTTTTCCTTTGCCCGCAAATTCCAGGCTACACTGCATCTCACAGGATATGGCTTGCATCTGCTTACCTTTGTCTTGATCATTCTTTATCCGCTCCTGCTTTTGTTTTCGACCCAATATCCATCGCTGCTTGCGCCGATGGGCATTGGTCTAATTATGAACTTCCTCGTTTTTGCGCCCGCCATATATTTTATTATTGCGCAGCAACTTCTTCGCAGGCGATGGTTTTTCTCATTGCCATTGATCTTTCTCATATCAATCTTTTCATCAGGCTTGATCTTGAACACCCTGCGTGCCATGTTGCAAATCATGCAAAAGCGTATGATCCCATTTGAGCGCACACCCAAATATGCGATTACTCATCGTGCGCAGCCGTGGCTTGATCATCGCTATCAGGTTAAGATCGATATGCTCATCGTTTATGAAATGCTCCTTGCCCTGTTTAATTTATGGACGTCCTGGTTCGCCTGGAGCACAGGCCATTATTTGCTGATGATCTTTGCCTTTCTCTTTGCTGTTGGATTGTTTTTCGTCTCAGGCTTCACCCTTCTGCAAGCACTCTCTGCGCGCTTCACCTCTGACCCGAAACCTGTTTCTGATTAAAGGACATTCCCTTGTCTCTGACATTAGACACCAAACCCGCACTCATGAATATTTCCACGCTCGAACGTGCCATTCTTGAAACGCTCGCGTATTCGGATATTTTTGAGTACCCGTTAACGATGGATGAATTGCATCGCTTCCTTGTTGTCCCTGCCCAGAAAGAAGAGATTGGTGAATGTGTTGCCAATATGAAAGATGTTGCTTCAAAGCACGGATATTGTTTCCTGGCAGGCCGCGAAGAGATCGTGGATATTCGCAGGCAACGTGAAGTAATCTCTAAGAAAGCATTTAACCGCGCCTTATTCTATGGGCGTATCCTTGGCGTATTGCCTTTCATCCGCATGGCCGCGTTGACGGGTTCTCTCGCCATGCTCAATCTCTCCAAGAATGCGGATATGGACTACATGCTGGTAGTCAAAACTGGTCGCGTGTGGATGGCGCGCGCTTTTGCCTTGTTGCTTGGGAGGTTGGCACGCATGTTTGGTGACACGATCTGCCCGAATGTTATCGTCTCAGAGAATGCCCTGAAATGGAATGCAAAAAATTTATACACTGCACGCGAGTTTGCCCAAATGATCCCCATCAGCGGGTTGGATGTTTTCCATCAGTTGCGCGATGCAAATCCGTGGGTCAATGATTTTTTGCCAAACCTACACAACTATGTCATCCTGAGCGAGGCGAAGGATCTGAGTCATGGACATGCAATACGAACTATTTTGGAGGATATCCTCAGCCATAAACTCGGTGACATGCTCGAATCCTGGGAAATGAATCGTAAGATCGCGCGCTTCAAAAAGCAAAAAGGCTACGGTGTGGAAACGAATTTCTCCGCCGATGTATGCCAGGGTAACTTTGACCATCACGGCTCATGGGCAATGCAGGCTTATGAAGAGCGCTTAATAACCCTCTATGCTCTGACCGCCGTCCTCGGCAGTGAGAATGGGTGAGGAATAAATGACCCAAATCATCTTCGGCCAATCCTACTATCTCCGCTTCGACCCCAAACTATGGGATGCCATGATGCCCTATCCGCCACTTGGCACCTTGTACGCTGCGAGTTATATCCGCGGAAAGGGATATGACGTGGCACTCTTCGACGCAATGCTCGCAGACTCGGAAGAAGATTGGGCGAAATCGCTTGATGAACACAAGCCGCAATATGCGATTATTTTTGAAGACAACTTTAACTATCTATCCAAAATGTGTTTGTTGCGGATGCGCGAAGCCGCCTTCACCATGATTCAAATGGCAAAGGAACGCGGATGCACTGTCATCTTGTGCGGTGCAGATGCAACCGATCATTACGCCGAATATCTCGAAGCAGGCGCAGACTACATTCTGCTAGGCGAAGGCGAAGAAACACTAGCAGAATTGCTGAGTCAACTGTCAGTTGAGCCCGAAGCGGATGCGGGACTTGAGTCAATTTTAGGGCTGGTATATAAATCGAAAATCGTAAATCGTAAATCGCAAATTATTTGTAACCCTCGTCGTCCCGACATAAAAAATCTGGATGCGCTTCCTTTCCCCGCCTGGGACCTGGTGGACATCCCAAAATACAAAAAGCTCTGGCTGGAACGGCATGGGTATTATTCGATGAACATGGTCACCACGCGCGGCTGCCCATATCATTGCAACTGGTGCGCCAAGCCGATCTGGGGACAGCGCTACAATTCGCGTTCGCCTGAAAATGTAGCCGAGGAAATGAAATGGTTAAAGGAAAAATTTGCGCCCGATCACATTTGGTTCGCGGATGATATTTTGGGTTTGAAACCAAATTGGATAGAAAAGTTTGCGGCCTTGTTGCATGAAGCGGATGCAGTAATACCGTTCAAATGTTTGCAACGCGCGGATTTGGTCAACGAAAAAATTGCAGCCGCACTCGCGAAGGCGGGTTGTAAAACCGTCTGGCTTGGTGCAGAATCAGGCTCGCAGAAAATTTTAGATGCGATGGATAAAGGCGATAAAGTGGAAGATATTTATCAGGCCGCCGAGTTGTTGCAGAAGAATGGGATCGAAGTTGGCTTCTTTTTACAGTTTGGCTATCCAGGCGAAACCTGGGACGACGTGCAAAAAACTTTGAAGATGGTGCGTGAATGTGCGCCTGATGATATTGGCATTTCTGTCTCGTATCCACTACCTGGTACGAAATTCTTTGAGCGTGTCAAAATGGAATTGGGCGAAAAACAAAACTGGGTCGATTCGGACGACCTCGCCATGCTTTATCGCGGCCCATTCCCACAGGAGTTCTATCGCATTTTGCATGGACGTGTCCACCATGAGTTCCGCCTGCGCCGCGCATGGCGAAATAGAGAACCGCGCGGCATCGTGCGAACACCTTATTATTTGCTTGGCATGATGCGAACTGAAATGAAATTGAGAAAATTCTTGCCAACGAATTAGTAATTCCTTGAGCGGTAAGAAGAAGCATTGATTTTTCAATCTGCTGACTCTGCGACATCTGCGGATTATCCCGAAAATTATTGCAGGAGATTTTATGTCCAATCTAGACCCAGCCTTTGAAACCGTAGCCACCGCCTACGACCGCAATGCGGATAAGTATGATGAATTCATTGAAAATAATCCCAACTTGATGCGTATGCGTCAGCGTGTGTATCAATTCATCACTACACGCCTGCCCAAAGGCTCGCGTATTTTAGATCTCGCCTGCGGCACAGGCACAGACGCAGTCTGGTTCGCGCAAAATGGATATTTCGTTCATGGTGTGGATATTTCAGGTGAGATGCTGGAGCGCGCAAAAAAGAAAGCTATTGATCTCGGTTTGCAGGATCGTTTATCCTTTGAACAACTTTCTTATACAGAATTAAAAAATGCAAACGTTGAACCTTTTGATCTCACTTTTTCAAACTTCGGCGGCTTGAACTGCGTTTCCGATATGAAGTTGGTCGCAGATAGCGTGAGGCCACTAATGAAGAAAAACGCTCGTGTCATTTGGGCGCTCATGCCTCCGTTCTGCTTGTGGGAATCCGCCATGCTTCTGCGTGGAAAATTGAAACTTGCAACGCGCCGCTTTTCTGGTCACTCCACCGTTTTCAAGGAAGGCTTGAATTATCCTGTTTATTATTACACGCCGAGTCAAATTGCAAAAGCGTGGGGCAGTGATTTTCACATCGAAGCCGTTGAAGCTTTGTCTGTCATCACGCCGCCTGCCACCAATAAAGACTTTGCGCTAAAACGTCCGCGCATGTTTGAAACTCTTAGCAGACTCGATAATTTTTTCGCTCCACGCTGGCCTTTCAAATATTGGGGTGACTTCACAATTGTTTCTCTGGCATCCTCTCGTTGATATCAAAAGTCGGGAGACTTTTGACTCCGCTTAACAGGCTGGAGTCCAACGACTCCTGTCGTTGGATATTAAAAGTTACGTAACCTTTAATGACAACCACATTACAACGTAATTCGTTCTGGCTGATGTCCGCCCGCCTTACTGCGCAGGCGCTTGCGATTCTTTATACAGCCATCCTCGCGCGCAAGTTGGGCGTCGATGGCTTCGGTCAATTTGCTTTTATTGCATCTCTGATTCTGGTCGGCAACACCTTCACCAATTTCGGCACAGATACTTTTCTCGTCCGCGAAATTTCACGTGCAAACAAGGTCACTGACATTGCGGCGCAGTCGCTTGCTCTGCAATTAGTTTTATCGACGCTCTATTGCGCTGCCATGTTTTTTTATCGCAACACGCCTTTGCTTTTATATTCCCTCGCGCTTTTTCCGCTTGCAATTTTTTCCGTCAACAATGCGCTCCTGCGTGCCCTCAACCGTATGGATCTATTCTGGCTGCTCAGTCTGCTCAACGGGGCGATTCAAATTATCGCCGCCTTTTTTTCTTTGGATGTCTTAAGCCTTTGCATTTATCTTCTCTTAGGGCAACTCCTCCTTTCAGCATTCTCCATCTTGATCTGCCGCGCCTCACTCTCGACCTTCAACCTGCTTCCGCTTAAAAACTTTTTCTCCATCTTCAATTTGATTCTCCCCTTCGCCGCGTTGACAATTCTCCTGGTCCTCATTCAACGCCTCGGCATTTTGACCGTCTCCGCCCTGTTGGAT
Source organism: Candidatus Villigracilis sp. (assembly GCF_057083605.1). NCBI lineage: Bacteria > Bacillati > Chloroflexota > Anaerolineae > Anaerolineales > Candidatus Villigracilaceae > Candidatus Villigracilis > Candidatus Villigracilis sp. The sequence goes on from NZ_JBXMTI010000043.1 coordinate 29,009, forward strand.
GACTCTGCAACTGGATTGTTCTCCTCGATCATCCGCGTTGTAGACGGATTGAAATTAGGTCATTACGCCATTCTCGGAGCATTACTGCCCGCCCTCTCCCGTGGCACAACCGATGCGTGGAAGAGCTTCCGCAAGGCATTTATTTTGTTGCTGGCAATTAGCTTAACTTTTTCTTTTATTCTTTTAATTTTCGCCACACCGATCATTTTTATTTTATACGGCAGTGAATTTGTACAGGCTTCAAGCCAGCTTTCTTTACTCGGCTGGAGTTTAGTGCCATATACAATTTCATCTTTTATATCTTATGAGCTCATCGCACGCGGAATGGAAGCCGTGGTGGTGAAGTCCGCTTTGATTTCTCTAATGATTTATGTGATCTTATATCTCTGGCTTATTCCTTCTTATGGCTTTTCAGGTTCGGTTTGGTCAGCTTTGCTTGGTGAGTGTTTTCAAACGATTACATTTGCAGCTTTTTATTTTCGAAATAGATATGCTCCAGTCGCCGTCCTTGGCGGTGGAGATATCAAGCGGTAAACAAATATGAGCAATAGCGATCCCATCCTCACCCCAAAAGAATTGCTGGCTTATCGCCGCGCATCAGGCTCCTTGCAGGATTTTCCGCCGCCGCATACGGTTATCTTTGCGCCGCAAAAAAGCCTCGCTGATTATGTCCTTCGCAAATATTCAGTTAAAAAGATCAAAGGCTTTCTTGGTGAGTTTTATCTGCTCAAAAAAACGAACGGACAAATTGCCCTATCCACAGGCTTTGGGATCGGCGCTCCTGTCATCTCCGGGCTGACAGATGAATTCGTCGCATTGGGCGTCAAACAATTTGGGCTGATCGGCATGGCGGGTGGCTTGCAGGATAAGCTGTCAGCGGGGAGTATTATCCTTTCAACAGGAGCAATTCGCGGCGAGGGCGTGTCGCGGCATTATCTTCCTCCAGCAGATGTTGTGGAGTCGTCTATAGAAATCCTTGATAAAGTAGGTGAAACCTTGTCAAAACGTAAGCTCTCTTTTTCAATGGGTCTTACGTGGACGACTGATGCACCCTTTCGCGAACTCCGCAAGGATGTACTGAGCTATCAACAGCGCGGCGTCCTTGCAGTGGATATGGAAGCGGCGGGCATGATGGCAGTTGCGAAATCATATGGCCTGCCTGCGTTCGCTGCTTTTTCGATTGCAGATATGCTTACCAACGGAACCTGGCGTATGGCCAGTGATTTGCGGGTGGCACAAATAAATTTGGGTGTAATTTTTGACGCTGTCTATGATGCCTTTTCCTTTCCTCATTAAGCGGCTCGGAAACCTTCGTAGTTTGTTCGCGTATATCTGCATGGACTTTGAATTTTCCAAAAAAAGATTTACACTAATACTGAAACCAACAATATAGGAGAACATAAAATATGAACAGACAAGGTCGTTCCCAACTTGCGCTCGGCATTATCCTCATTTTGCTTGGCGCTTGGTTCCTGCTGGATAGATCCGTCCCAGCCTTTCACAATTTCTTCGATCAATATACCGAATGGCCGACCAACTTGCTTTTGATCGGCGGTGGGATCTTTATCCTCGCGCTTGTGTTAGGCCAGCCAGGGCTTGCCGTCCCTGCTGCAATCGTTGCAGGGTTGGGCGGCATTTTTTATTATCAGGAAGTCGCCAACGACTATGAGTCCTGGTCGTATATGTGGGCGCTCATCCCAGGCTTTGTTGGCGTAGGCAGTATCCTTGCAGGCATACTTGGCGATAACAGAGCGCATAATATCAAACGCGGTCTTAACTTGATGGTCATCAGCGCTGTGTTATTCCTGGTCTTCTCATCCTTCCTCGGCGGTTGGGATCTGCTGGGGAATTTCGGCCCTGCTGTCCTCCTCATCTTGCTCGGCCTATGGGTGCTCGGCAGCGGGTTATATCGCTCGATGCGCAATCGTGACGACAACCGAGGAGAATAACATGCGCCGCAATCAATTGGTCTGGGGCGTTGTTCTGCTCCTGTTGGGTGGTTTGATGCTAGCCAATGAAATGGGGATTAGGCTTCCCAATGGCGAGTCATTGACGAGTCTGTTTTGGCCCGTGTTGCTTATCTTTTTGGGTGCATGGGCTTTGTTTGGAGTTTTCTTTCGCCGCAAGATTGAATCTGAATCCGCAAGTATTGACTTGCAAGGGGCGAGTGAAGCCAGTTTGGCGATCAAGCATGGCGCTGGGAATTTAAAACTCCGTAGTGGGGCAGGTGCAAATGAATTTGCGCACGGCACCTTCGTTGGCGGGTTGGATCACAAGGCCTCTCGAAACGGGAACAAGCTTGAGGTCCGAATGAGCCCCGCAAAAGATATCATGGATTTCCCGTTCATTGGAGTGAACAATCAACTGGATTGGGACGTTGCCCTGAATCAAAACATCCCGACTTCATTGAGATTGAGTCTCGGCGCTAATAAGTCTGTGATCGACCTGCATGATATGAATATCACAAGCCTGAAATTGGACACTGGTGCAAGCGATACGGATTTAACTTTGCCTGCTCAAGGCCGCTTCCACGCGGACTTTGATCTTGGTGCGGCCTCACTGACAGTTACCATCCCTGAAGGCCTCTCTGCTCGAATCCACGCCTCACTCGGCGCAGCAGATATGAACATTGACAAGACTCGTTTCCCGCGTAATGGAAGTTACTATCAATCGCCTGATTATGACACTGCCGCCAATGCCGCTGACATAAATATTAATGCAGGCGCGGCTTCGATAAAGATAAAGTAATGAAAGGCAACCTAATGAAACGCATTGATCTACGGATTGTGTTTGGCATCATGCTGATGCTGGGCGGCGGACTTGCGCTCTTGCAGGCATTGGGCTATTTGGAAAATGCTTCAGACATATTTTGGAGCGGTACATTTATCGTATTGGGGTTGGTCTTCCTGGCTCTTCTCTTCGGCGGCCATTGGTGGAGCGCAATCCCAGGTTTTACTCTTGTTGTGCTTGGAACCTTGATCATTCTTCCTGAGTCGTTGGAGGCCTTTGGCGGTGCGATTTTTCTGGGCGGCATTGGCTTATCCTTTTGGTATGTCTATTTCAGCAGCCGCGTTGAACGCTGGTGGGCGCTGATCCCTGCCGGTGTATTGACCGCGCTTGCACTCGTGGTGGTAGCCTCGGAAAGTTTTGAAGAATATTCCGGCGCAATTTTTCTTGGCGGAATTGGGATCGCCTTCTTTCTGGTGTATCTCACCAACATGTCGGAGCGCTGGTGGGCGTTGATTCCTGGCGGCGTCTTATCCACCCTGGCAGGTGTAACGATTGCAGCGGAAAAATTTAGAGCCTTTGAGACAGGCGGCTTTTTCTTCTTTGGGCTTGCACTCACATTTTTGCTGGTTGCACTACTTGCGAGGATGCGGTGGGCATACTGGCCTGCTGGTGTGCTGGGCGTAATGGGCTTTTTAGGGATCGCATCGCTTTTGGATTTTGCTAATTATTTTTGGGCCCTCGCTTTGATCGTCGCAGGCGGGTTTGTGCTATTCAGATACTTCACCAGAAAATAACGTTGATAAAAATTTGAAAATCAACATCCCCGCACTTCTGCGGGGATGTTGATTCACTTACCAGCCCTCACCAGTAATTATTTCACTTCAACCACGGTTACATCTGGAAAGAATTGGCGCACAGTCCCTGCCACCCAGCCATGCAGGGTGGATGGCAAAAGTGGGCAGTTCAGGCAAGCTCCGCCTAATTTCACTTCGAGGATGCTTCCATTAAACGAAACGAATTCCACGGTGCCTCCGTGATATTGTTCTATATAGGCACTGAGCTTTTCGATCAAGTGACGTAATTGAGTCTCGATATTGGTTGCTTCTGTTATTGGCATGGTCTATTCTCCTGTCTATTCCTTCTGACTGGATTTCAAAAGCGACTGGACTTGCATTTGAGCATTGGCCCAACGCGGAGAAACGATACGCGCGAGCCGATCAATAATGATCTTGCCCGTTTCTGGATGTTCCTCAACCATTTTCCATAATGATTTTCCACGTATTCGAATTGCCTCGATCTCTGCACTGCTGACAATGGTGGACGTGTACCTTGGGCTTCCAACCACTGCCGACCAGCCAAACACATCTTCAGCACGTAAGCGGGTTAAAACGATGGGCGGGGCATCATATGGTTTGAATTGGATCTCAACCTCACCTTTCAGGATAATGTAGAGGTAACTTGCAGGTGTGCCCTGTTCAAATATCACGGTTCCTGTTGCGCAAATGAATGACTCAAAAAGGGGCTTAAGCACTTCAATTTGTTCAGGCTCAAGCCCATGAAAGAGCGGCAGATAGGGCAGCGCATCCAACATTTGATTGCATATTAATCAACGTCTGGACAAGTTGCCAGTATCATATATCCTAAGGTGGATGACATTTGTCCCGTTTTCATAGCATCATCGTTTTATTCGGTTATACTTTGTGAAATAAGTAATTTATCGTATTGTCACAACACTATAAGATTTATGAAATGACCATAACACCACAACCTTTTCCCAAACGTTTTTTCGCAATGTTATTGATCGGGGTGGGATTCATATCGATTGGGATTATGTTCCTTCTTCTGCTGACTAATTCCTCCGCTTCCACCCAGGATTATTCAGCTGTTCCTGCCAAAGTTGATTATCCCGCCCCTGAGCTGACTCTTCAAGACCTCTCTGGAAACTCTGTTTCGTTGCGTGATTATCGTGGAGGTGTTGTCCTGGTTAACCTCTGGGCTACCTGGTGCCCTCCATGTAGGGAAGAGATGCCTACCTTACAGGCCTTTTATGAAAAATATCAATCACAGGGCTTTGTATTGATCGCTATTAATCAGGAGGAGCCTCTTGAAACCGTAGCTCCTTTTGTGAAGGAGTTCGGGCTCACTTTCCCTGTATGGCTTGACTTGGAATATCAAGCTCAACGAGAATTTAATACAATGGGTTTGCCCAGTTCTTATGTAATAGATCGAGTTGGAAAAGTCCGCTTGATGTGGGTGGGCGGTATTTCTGCAAAGAACCTCAATAAATTCGTGCCAGATATTATTACGGAGTAGATGATGGATGTAACATTGAATTGGAAAGGCCGAATGTCCTTCGAGGGTGCGGGCAATTCTGGTTTTGTGCAAAAACTAGATACAAGTGAAGTAGTAGGCGGTGACAACAATGCAGCCAGCCCCATGGAATTTATCGCCCTTGGGCTGGCTGGTTGCGCTGGCATGGATGTAATTTCCATATTGCTAAAGAAAAGGCAAGTTGTTACAGACTTTCAGGTAAAGGTTCATGCCGGCCGTGCGAAAGAGCACCCCAAAGTTTTTACGGAAGCAATTATTGAATTCCTAGTCTGCGGCTCTGAGATTGATGAGTTCGCCGTATTGCGCGCGATTGAGCTTTCGATTGAAAAATATTGCCCCGTGCATGCTATGCTAAGCAAGGCGTTTCCCATGCGATTTAAATATAATATTTTTGATGAGGACGCAAGTACGCTTCTCAAAGAAGGCGAATATACACAAAACCAGACGGATGAATAGCCCGTCTGGTTTTGTGTTCGCTGCATTCCATTTTGAATTATGGATAACTTCCGCTGATGGAAGTGTAGGCATCCGCGCAATCACAAGCCGTGACGATTGCAGAGCCTTTTTGCAGAGTGCCCAAATAGGCTCTGCTGCCATTATGTGCAACCCATCCATTCATGGTTAGTGGAATAACACTGTCTGCGTTGATCCATTCACCATTATATTTTCGGGCAATGTGCACGTGTGTACCGGTAGAGCGCCCGCCTTCGCAGGATGGATATCCGATCATTTCTCCAGATTTTAATTCTGAACCAAGCGGCGCACGTTGGTTTGTGGCAAGGTGCATATAAAATACCACCCAGCCAGTCCGTTCATTCCCATCCTTGTCGAGATCAAGTGCAACGCCATCCGTACCGGAACGGACAACCAAACCATCTGCTATTGCGGTCACATAATTTTCGGGTTTTGCAGGCACGCAACCCGATTGTTCGCTGGGCGGAGCCAGGTCTATTGCGGCGAATGGCTCGCCGGTACCCCAGCCCGTATGAGGCCCCCCAGTATATGACCAGACTTGGTCGTATTGAAAGGGAAGCATGAAATCTGGTTGTTGTAAACTGCCCGGAATGAACATCGTGGTGTAAGGATCATCCCATGGATTGCCAAATAGGCTAGCATAGGTTTGAAAGAAGCCTTCGGGTCCGGTAGCTTGTACATATTCATTCCCGGCGTAAATATGTGAATAATAGTATTGAAGGGCAACCGAACCCGCGTTTTGCCAGGGGTCCGGCCTGATAAGGATATTATCGGTATCTTCAAATTCAAGAGTTTTTCCAACCCGCCACCCGTAATATCCGTTATTCAAAACATTCGCGGCAAGGACAAGTTGAAGATAGGGGGTTTCCCAAAACTTACGTGAAAGCCCCAGCAGGTTCTTTTTTGTAGGCAACTCAGGGTTAGACAGCGCTTCGCCCTGATATTCAAGGAGAGCCAAAAGCAGGCGCGGGCTGATACTGTAATTGACGGCAACATAATCCACCATTTCCGCACCGGAACGCCACCTGCCGCTGGTATAAACACGATAGTCCTTTAGCCACCCCGGATGCGCCTCGACAAATGCAGCCGTGTTGAAACCAGAGCTTGAAGGGCCATTTACAAAAGCATGGTCGGGGATGATCTGGAACGGGCTTGCCCATAGCGCAAGATAGTAAATGGGAATTTTCATCGGCATGCCGGGCGGCATGGTTGTGGCATCAGGTGGGATTTGCGGGTTGGCTGCCAGTATTTCATCCACTGTGGTATTGAAACGCAATGCCAGTGTGGGGAGACTATCACCTGTTTGTGCAGTGTAATCCACCAACTCACCAGGCTTGAAAGTAGTGCGTGTTGGCAGCGGAGTTGGATTAGATGCGGGGCTGAATGCGCTCGTTGGTTGCCCCGGTGTGAATGTTGTGCTTATATTTTCAGGCGATTGCAGACCGCAGGATGTAATGAGTAATGAAATGCTTGCAATGACCGTGAAAAAATATTGGAAAATTCTTTTCGTCTTAATCATCTTCTTCGCGAATGATGCTGGACCAACCCTGGCCTTGTAGGTCAGCAATAACTTCTTCATCACCACGGACAAGTTTACCTTTATAGGGGGCATCGCCGGCAACAACCCGCCAACCGCTCAACACAAATGGGATGGGGCCATCGGCTGTAACCCATTCGCCGTTGTATTTTCTTGCAAAATGCACGTGTGTACCAGTGGAAACACCACCTTCGCAGGATGCGTGCCCAATACGGTCATTGACTTCCAGCCAGGTTCCTTCCGAGACCCGGTGCTTGTTTGCGATGTGCATGTAAAGCAGGTTCCAACCTGTTTGTTCGTAGCCGTCTCCATCGAGATCAATCATAACTGCGCCATTTTCTGAGCGTACGACCAAGCCGGGAGCGGAGGCAACTACCCAGGTATCTGTCGCATCGCATCCGCCATTTTTGGTTGGAGGGGCAAAATCGATGGCTGAGAAGACACTGTGAGATTGACCATATACATTCGGGTTGATCTGTCCCCAGCCATTGTGCGGGCCGCCGGTAAGATTCCATTGGACATTGGGTTCAAACGGAAGGACAAGTGTGGGTTGGCTCAGAGCAGGCGGAAACAATGGATTGACCTCATCTGCGCGCGCCCACGGATCGCCGAATAGCGCTTCGTACATCGCAGGGAAGCCTGAATCCGGATCGATGATCTGTGCCCACTGTGACTGGTTATGGAGGCGCGAGAAGAGGTATTGGATGGCAACTGTGCCGGCATTCAAATGCGGGTCGATCCGCAGAACCGTGCCATCGGGGAATTCAAGATGGGTGAGCGTACCGGCCCGCCATCCATAATACGCAATCGACATATTGTTGATTGCCCAAACCATTTGTACGGTCATGCCTTTGTAGCGATAATCGTTGAAGCCCATTGGAAAATCCGTGTGCAGCAAGTCAATGGGCTGGCCGCTTACCCAGCGGCTTTCATATTCAAGCAGGCCAAGGATCATACGTGGGTTGATCGAGTTTTCAATTGCCAACCGTTCAATGGCATCATATCCATCGATCCAACCGGTGGAGCCAAGGTAATCCTTGAAGTTGCTCAGGTAACCACCCTGCTCTTTGACAAATGCTTCGATATCAAAATCTGCCGAAGTAACTGAGAAAACGATCTCGGCATCTGGCATGACCTGGATGTTTGGAGTAGTAGGTTCAGTGATATGGTTTGGGATCACCAGTAAAGTTCCGGGATCGATCAGCGTGGTTTTCGTGAGGTCTGCATCGGAGGTGATCTCATTTTCTTGAATCCCGAAGCGATTGGCAACTGCTGAGAGCATATCTCCGCTTTGGGCGTAGTAAAGAAAAGGCGCAGAGTCGTAGGATGGTGTATAAGTCGGTACAATGATTGGAGATGCGCCATCCGGCGTTGGGGTCTCGGATGCGCTTGCCTCGGCCAGTGAGGGAGGGGTCGAGGTGGGGAAAATGATCGGGTCGTCTTGAACAGCAAACGGGTCGAAAAGAGGCGGGGCTGGGTTTGTCGAATTCGGCGTTGGTGTTTGTGGAATTCCCCAGATTGAAGGTGATGAGCCACAAGCGGACAATATCAAAGAAAGGATGACGAGGATTACGAAGGCGCGATTCATATTATGTTGAATTATATCTGTTTAGCTTAAGGATGGATGAATTAGCGCGTGATCAAGTTGAAATCGTTTGCGCTATCCCATGCTTCGATGACCTGCGAGCCGCGTTTGAGAAAGCCATCGTATTCAAAGCCGCTTCCGCTGGAAACCCAGCCATCTAAATTGAATGGGATTGAACCGTCTGCGGAAATCCATTCGCCATTGTATTTGCGGGCAATATGTACGTGCGTGGCGTTTGAAAGACCGCCCTCGCATGAGGGATGACCAACACGTTCGCCTGCAAATAAATATTCATCAGGCAATGTGCGTTCTTCCTCTGCAATGTGCATGTAAAGAATAACCCAGCCCGTTTGTTCGTAGCCGTCATTATCAAGGTCCTGGATCAAAGCGCCGTTGGATGCCCGCACTACTAAACCATCTGCCATTGCGACGGCCCAAAATGGACTTGTATAACAATAAGCGTTTTCACCGGGCGGGGCGAAATCCAGCGCGGCCCAGGCGGAACCTGAGCCCCACCCGCCGTGCGGCCCACCGGTGAAGTACCAGGCATCGCCCTCTTTGAATGGAAGCGTCAATGCGGGCTGTGTAAGTGAGGGAGAGACCAATGGCTCAATGGCATAGCTAAAAGGGTTTCCAAAGAAGACGTAATAGGTAAGGATTAAACCTGTTGCGTTAACATCCTCTTCCCAAGTGGAGAGGTTATCTAATTCTGAAAAGAAATGTTGTACTGCGGCAGTACCGGCGTTGATGGTTGGGTCGATTGGGATGACTTGCCCATCGCTCAGCACCCAGGTGGAGAGGGCGTTTACTTTCCAAAGATAATAGCCGCGATTTAAAGTATCGGCGGCCCATGTCAACTGGCGATACAAGCCATAATGATTTTCATCTGCAAGGCCCAAAGGATAAGAAGCGTTGAGCGGTGTGGGGTTGGTCACCCAGCCGCTTTGATATTCGAGCAATGCCAGTAACAAGCGCGGGTTTACTGAATAATTTTGAGAAACCAATAATATGATTTCCTCGCCGCTCAACAATGCGCCGTTTACATCCTGTGTGTAATCGGAGAGATAACCATTCTGTCCATCAATAAAGTCTCCGATATCAAAATAAACACTGGCAGGACCATAAACCAGTTCTGAATCAGGAATAATTTTGAGCGATGTCCCTGCGCTGACAGGTTCAGGGGTGGGGACGATTAAGACCATACCGACATCCAATAAATTAGGGTCGATGATGTCATTAGCCTCCATTAAGGTCTGAACGCTAATGCCAAATCTTTCCGCAATAGCTCCCAATGAATCGCCAAATTGAACGATGTACTGATCGGCATCCTGGCGCGGGGTAGGCAGAACTTTTGGTGCATCCGGTGTAGGAGTATTTACGATTTGATTTGTAAGCCCTGATATCACAGGGGATATGTTAAGTGGCACGCGCGTGGGTGTAGGCTGGCGCGTGGCTGTGGGTGGCGCGGGCGAACTTGTAACCGTTTGGGTGGGGTGAGGTGTTCCTCCGTTTTCCACTGGTAAAAATGGATCGTAAGTGGGGAAGACCACTGGTGTTGGCGTTGCGGGTGCACAGGCAGTGCAAATGACCGCGAGTACAAGAGCGATATATATGGATCTGGTAACTAACATGGGTGCGATTTTACCAGCAGATGGCGGAGATATATTAACTCACCTTACGCAGAACAAGCATTTTCCGCAACCCGTCCTTTGACTGCGTTCCTCGACGTACACTCGTCACTCCGCTCAGGACGAAGTTCGCGCTGAGCGGAGCGCGGGTGCAGTCCCCGCGCGTAGTCGAAGCGTAGTGCGTAAAGTGAGATATTAAAAGGGACACACGCTAACACCGCGGACACAACTCCAACGGAGTGAAATTATTATGGATATAAAGCAAAAATGGATGTAAACCCCAAAGACGGTGTGTTGACGGTTCGTCTTTCGCTCACCGTGTCGAAACAGATCACATGCTTTTGAAAAAACAATGACACCGCCTTCGGGACTGAAACTGCGCGAGGTGAATGGTTAAGATTGAAATCCCGAACCCATGATGTAATTTTCCAACCCGCGGATTTCGCTTTCCTTGTTATCCAATGCAGCCATCATTACATCGCGCATCGACACCAGGCCTATAAGATGGTCGCTTTCCACAACAGGCAGGTGGCGGATGTGATATTGTTTCATTAATGACATGCACTGATCCACCGACGTATTGTATGTGACAGTGATCATGTTGGGCACCATCACATCCCTGATCTGTGTATCTTTTGCGGCACGCCCTTCGAGTTCACCTTTGAAAAGATAATCGCGCTCAGTGTAGATGCCAATGATCTTTCCATTGTCGGTCACTAGGATGGCGCCGATCTGCGCACCCGCCATTACTTTGAGCGCATCCAAAACAGTTTGAGTTGCTTCCACAGAAAAGTTTGTGGCACTTTCTTTTGCTTCAAGCAATTTGCGAACAGTTGTCATGGCTTATCTCCTTTGGACTTATATCAAATGCTCAAGGCATCTTGAGCTTATTGAACCAACTCAACCTTCACCGCTGTAATTTTATATTCGGGTATTTTTGCAACGGGGTCAAGCGAGGCGTGAGTCAATTCATTGGCCGAAGCCTCAGGGAAATGGAAGTTGGCATATACCATGCCGGGCGGCACACGGTCTGTGACCCAGGCTTGTGCTTCGATGCTTCCTCGGCGTGAGGTAATTCGCACATGCGACTTTCCGTTCAAACCCAACTTAATCGCATCGTCAGGATTTACTTCAATTAGCGATTCACCATACACCTGCATCAAACCTTTTGCGCGGCGTGTCATCTGTCCGCCATGCCAGTGATACAACACACGCCCCGTGCTCATCACCATTGGGTAATCATCGTCTGGATTTTCGGCGGGCGGTATGTGGTCAATTGGCATGAACTTGCCTTTGCCACGCGTAAATTGTTTGGTATGCAAGATCGGCGTGCCAGCAGACTCCAACGTTGGGCAGGGCCATTGCAGACGTTCACCGGATTCGAGCCTCGCGTGCGTGATGCCGCCATAGGATGGGGTCAACGTGTTGATCTCAGACATGATCTCGGATGTGTCCGCATAGTCCCAATTGGAAAAAGGCGCATCGTGCTGGACCCGGTCACTGGTCCCGGTTAAGAGGCGTTTTGCAATCTGAGAGGTGATCCACCAATCTGGCTTCGCATCCCCCAGCGGATTAATTGCCTGATGCACCATCTGCACGCGTCTTTCAGTATTTGTAAATGTACCAGTCTTCTCTGCGAAGGAAACACCGGGCAATAGCACATCTGCATACGCCGCAGTTTCAGAGGGGAAGATTTCCTGCAGAAGCAGAAAGTCAATTGATTCAAAACAATGACGAATATGCTTCGTATCAGGGTCAGACATGACAGGGTCCTCGCCGAGGATGTAAAGCGCGTGGGTTTTGCCTTCCAGAATCCCCGGTATCATTTCAGTGACTGTTAAACCGACTTTAGACGATAGACCATTGTCCACCCCCCATGCTTTTGAAAACTTCTCGATCACCTCAGGTGACGTTACTGGTTGATACGCGGTGAACACATTTGGCAGGCCGCCCATATCACATGCGCCTTGGACATTGTTTTGCCCGCGCAATGGGTTGACGCCGCCGCCCGCTTTACCCATGTTACCGAGCAGCATTTGCAGGTTGGCAAGATCCATCACATTGCGCACGCCAACGATATGTTGCGTAATGCCCATTGCCCATATCACAGCCATGGGACTGTTTTTCGCAAGGATCTCTGCGGCTTCATATAGCTTTTCCACTGGGATATTTGTGGTCTTGGAAACTGCATCCGGCGGATATTGCATCACAGTAGCTTTGAACTCATCAAAGTTTTCCGTGCGCTCATCAATGAAGGATTTATCCTCCCAACCTTTTTCGAGGATGATGTACATCAGGCCGTTGATCAAGGCAATATCCGTGCCGGGGCGGTGACGCAAATGTAAGGTTGCGAATTCTGTGATGTCAATTTTGCGAGGGTCGGCTACTACCAGTTTTGCACCACGGAATCTGACAGCCCGCCGCAGCATTGTCCCGAAGACAGGGTGTTGTTCGGTTGTGTTGGAGCCGATGATAAAGAAGGCCTGAGCTTGTTGCGCCACATCATCCATGCTATTGGACATTGCTCCAGAACCGAAGGAGGCAGCCAGACCGGCTACCGTGCTGGAGTGTCAGAGACGGGCGCAGTGGTCAATGTTATTGGTTCCTATGACCTGCCGCGCCAGTTTGTTCATCAAATAGTTTTCTTCATTCAAGCACTTCGCCGAAGTGAGCAAACCAATACTATCTGCGCCGAAGTTCTTTCGCGTTTCTGCAAATTTCTTTGCGACGATATCTAGCGCAACATCCCATTCGGTCTCAACCCAGTCCCAAGGAGAAGAGACTGGAGAATTCGTGACTGGCTGTTTGGTCTTACCATTTTCTATTCTCCATTCTCTAATCTCTTTTTTCTTTCCTTCCAGTAAATAGCGGCGCACACGGGGCTTGGTCACTCGGTCAGGATGATGAATATAGTCATATCCATAGCGCCCCTTTACACACAACGACATGCCATTCACTGGTGCGTTCGAGTTGGACCGTACGCCGATGATTTTGTTATTCTTCACCAGCAAATCAAATTGACAGCCAACGCCGCAATACGAACAGGTAGTGGTGACTTTAGTAACCTGATGTGAGCGTGCGATTCCGTAATTCATCTTGTTCGAAAGCGCCCCTGTTGGGCAGTAAGCCACGCACTGACCGCAGGATTCGCAGCGCGCCTCCAGCATGGTCGTATTCGCGCCTGCCATAATGACTTCATCAAATCCGCGTTTTGCCACGCCCCACACATCACGCACTTGAATCTCCGCGCAAGCTGATACACAACGACGACACAAGATGCAGCGATTCATATCCACGCGGATGAATGGATTTGAGTCGCTATCTGCGATGTAACGTTTACCTTTACTGCCCCACTCTGGCGCAGATGCTTTGTATTCGTAAGCCAAATCTTGCAATTCGCATTCACCGCTCACGTCACAGGTAATGCAATCCTGTGGGTGATTGGCAAGCATCAACTCCAATGTCAATTTACGGTCTTTGATCACTTTCTCGCTATGTGTTTCGATTTCCATGCCTTCCCAAATGGGAGTAACGCAGGCCGCTTGCAGAAATCTGCCACCCTTCACTTCAACAATGCACATGCGGCAATTGCCAGTGGGGTGCAAATCATTGTGATAACACAAGGTTGGAATTTCTATTTCGTTTTCATGCGCAGCCTGCAGAACAGTCCTGCCTGCTTCCGCTTGAATTAATTGCCCGTTGATCTTGATGTTTACCATGATTCACCTTTGAACTTAATTCTCTGCTTTTGCAAACTCTGCCCCAAAATGAGTCAGCGCTGATTTCATTGGGATCGCCACGCTTTGCCCTAATCCACAAAATGACGAGTCTTGCAGGAGCGCAGCCAGGGTTCTTAATTCATATGTATCTCCAGGCTTGCCTTTTCCACTTGCGAGGCGGTTCAATATTTCAAGCGAGCGCCATGTTCCAACACGGCAGGGTGTGCACTTCCCACAGGATTCCGCTGCGAAGAAATGCAATAACTCCCGCAGAAATGCAACAGGCGAAACGGTTTGATCACAAATGAGGAATGAGCCCGCGCCCATTGAGATAACTTGGGTCCAGCGTTTTTCCATGGCTTTGATATCGCGCGTCACACCTTTGAGCGGACCTGAACTATAGTCGATATGCGCGTCCATCAACGCGGGCGGAACAATTGTCCCTGCCGCGCCACCGCACAGGGCAAAATTAAAGGTGGAGCCGGGTAACATCCCGCCGCCGAAATCGTTAATGATTTGGCGCAGTGTCAACCCAAATGGAGCTTCGAATAAACCTGGGTTTTTCACATGCCCCAACACCATATAAACTTTCGTGCCGGGCGTTGGGTCGTCTGTCAGGTTGCGCCACCAATCTGCGCCGTTCTTGATGATATGCGGCACTGCGCAAAACGACTCAACGTTATTAACTGCGGTTGGCTGTCCGCGAAAACCATAAGTGGGTGGGTATGGCGGACGCAATCTTGGTTCGCCGCGTTTGCCCTCCAATGATTCGAGTAAGGCAGTTTCCTCGCCGCAGATATACGCCCCCGCGCCACGGTGGACATGGATTTCAAAAGAGAAACCGCTTCCTAAAATATTTTCACCAAGTAAATTTTTTGCCTTGGCTTGTTCAATTGCATTTTCCAAGCGACGCGCTTGATGTTCATATTCCCCGCGGATGTAGATCCACGCTTCAGACGCACCGCAAGCGTATCCTGCTATCGTTATGCCTTCAACTAGCTGATGCGGATTCGTGTCGATCAATACCCTATCCTTGAAGATCAGCGGCTCGGATTCGTCCGCATTGCAAACGATGTAACGTGGAGTCCGCTTTTCGCTGGCTACAAAGCGCCACTTGCGTCCAACGGGAAAGCCAGCGCCGCCGCGTCCCTGTAAGCCAGAGGATTCCACTTCCGCCAGAACAGTCGTCGGGCCAGATTGAAGCGCGTTTTTGAGTCCATCGTAAAGGCCATGCTCAAGCGCAGAGTCAATTTCATCTGGATTAATTTTTCCGATCAAAGCCGTCATCACTCGTACTTCGCCTTTGCGCGGATTCGAATAATCGGTGGGTACGCCCCGCCAGCCCTCACAAACTTTTTTTGCATCGCTTGCTTCAACTGGGCCCGCTTGTTCATCGTCAACTAAAACTGCTGGTGCTCTGTCACACAATCCCAGGCAAGAGGTGCGCTCTACCATAAAATCGTTGCCAACTTTTTCCTGCCACTCACTTAACAATTGGAGACTGGAGATTGGAGACTGTTCACTGCTCACTGATAACTTTTCACTGGCCCTTTTCAACCAACACACTGGCCCATCGCACACACGCAATACTTTTTTGCGTTCTTCAAGTGACAACATCGAATAAAAGGTTGCCATGCCATACGCCGCATGAGCGGGGAGGTGTAAAGCGCGAGCCGCTTCGGTGATGGTCCTTTGATTTAATTTATTACCCGCATTTAAGTCTTTGAGAACTTCGAGCGTCGCTTCGCGCGTGCCGCCGTGCTGCTGCGCCAGCTTTTCAATTTCAGGGTCAGCAGGTTTGTATCGTATGTTTTTATTGGTCATCGGGCCTCACCATGAATGCCATCCAATTACTCATATTTATTATCGCTTGGTTGGCGGGCCCTTGTTAGTCCCATTCTTCATCCTTTGGAAGGACGTTCGTCCTTTTATTTCACGAAGGAATTCACAGGTAAATGTAGTAACAAAAATAGCCGCACTTAGTGCGGCTATTTTTGTTGGAATTGGCTGCTATAAACCAACTCTCTCGGCATTTGAATATACATTGAAGCGATGTTTCCTTGCGTAACCGATCAACGTAATTCCATATCGCTCTGCCATTTCAATCGAAAGCGACGATGGGGAGGTGCGCGAGATCAAAATTGGCGCGTTAAGCTGTGCGGCTTTTTGCAGCATCTCCGAACTGATGCGTCCCGTTGTGATCAGGATGCGATTTTCAGGCCAGATATTTTTCATCAAACACAATCCTGCGATCTTATCCAGCGTGTTGTGTCTGCCAATATCATCCGCCGCGACTAAAACCGTTTCGCCGTCGCTCAAAGCGGATGTATGCACGCCGCCCGTATCACGATATAACTTTTGTGACTCAAACAACTTTTCGACTAAACCTAGTATCGCCTCAGGCTGTACCCTGAGCCTGTTCTCTCCGAAATTGACATTCGGCTTCGCGAGCAGGTCAACAGCCGTCACGCCGCCTGTACAGCCAGATGTTCTGCGCCAATTGGTCGGCTGCTCCGCATCGTGATTCAGCCACACATCCACATTGTCACCATGCTCGCACACGCGGACGTCCTCAACTTCATCCATGCTGTTGATGATGCCCTCGTTATAGAGAAACCCCACAGATAATGCCTCCAAATCGACAGGCGTACACATGAAAGTGATCCATACCTGGCCGTTCACAGTCAACGAAACGGGAGTCTCAACGATGGTCTCGGCCTCGTGGTGACCCCATTTTTGGAATTCATATCTTTCATATTGAATTGCTTTTCGTGGAAGTATCATTTTCGCTCCAGATACCGATAAACGTGAAGGGATAAACATATCCAAATTACAAACCTGCAACCAGTAAAGTGACGAAACTGCCAAGCGCAACGCCGATACTGCCTAAAACCGAGCACGCTACTATTACAAGAATGATAATAATCCACGGCTTGACCGATTCCATTTTGGACGCGATAAACCGCACACCGAATCCACTGCCTGCGCTGAAGAGCAGAATGGTAAGTATCGCCCAAATGGCATATACAATGAGCGCCCGCGTCCCCGCTGATTCTGAAAAGCCATTCAGAGCTATCAGCAAAAAGAAGGCCCATATGACGCTGAATATAAATAGGAGAATGGAAGTGACAATAGCTGGGATCGCGTTTTTCAAGTTTATAGCCTCTTTTCGTTATCTAAATTTCTTCCCAGTTTGCTGGCAGTTTGGGAGTTGCCCAATTAGGGTCTGGCTGCCAGTTCAACCAGGTGCCATCCAGTGGATACTTGCGCCTCTCAAGGCTATCAAGGATTTCAACTTTTGCGGTTTCAATTTTATGGATCCACTCCGGCAGAATCAAACCAGCTTCTCTTGCTTTTTGATAGTCATCCAAGTCTTTCCATTCAAATGAAAAATCAGGCTTGATGACGATGTCCAAATCGAGATCGAGGGTGTCAAGGATTTGATCGTTTCTTACATAAGGAAGCTGGAAGTTGATGTAGTAACACAGAAATTTACTGCTGGCATGATCCCAAAAATAAATGGTCGAGAAAAATTTGTCGGGTTCAAGAATCTGTAACGTCCGAGTGGTGTGCCAGGGAAACTTTTCGAGCTTCCAGTTATTTAACTTGAAATCCCAGCGGCGTTTTCCGTTATTCTTGCCCATCGGGTAATGCTCTTCAATCATACGTTCTGCACCTGGGAGAGTCGCAATGACAATTTCCTGCGGCGTGTCTTTTACTACAACCATTGATATGGCATTCCATACACGTTCCCTGTAAATCTCCCTCCATGTAATGACATCACCTGGTTTCCACATATGTTTTTATTTTCTCCGAATTTCGATGTACCTTGCAAAATATATCTGGGTCTGCCAGGAACGCCCCGAGACAGGCGTCTGTGCAAAAGCGGAGAGTCCTTCCGCGATACTCGGCAGAGGGGAAATACTGCGGGTCTGCATCGCGGAAGATGCGCCTACACAGGGTGGCGAATATTTTTGGCTTTGCGATTACTTTATTCACGAATTACTTCCGCTATGAATACTTCAAATGGACTGACCTTGAACATTGGTATGATTTCGCCAGTCCGTCTTTCGGCGCTCGAAAAGATGGATTTCAGCCTTGCGTTCTTGATTTCCTTTGCAGTGGAAAAATCTATCTCAAGTGAGTTTTCAGAGAAGTTCAATACTACCAGCGCCGTCTGCTCGTTGGATTTGCGCAGGAAGGCGAAATAATCTTTTGCAGTGCCTTGTAGAGGAATATACTCGCCCTTCAATGCAGGGGACTCCTTGCGGATTCGCAAAAGGTGTTTGTAATAATGCAGGAGCGAGCTTGGGTTTTTATCCTGGTCTAAAACATTGATCCCATCTTTGTAATTCGGGTTGACGGGCAGCCAGGTGTTCACATCTGCGGGAGAGAAGCCGCCATTCGGGCTATGTGACCATTGCATGGGCGTACGGTTTTTGTCACGTGTCATTTCAGCGGTGCGGATCATGGCTTCTTCGGGATGCACGCCCATGTCTGTAACGATGGCATGGTAATACCACGATCCCATAGTGTCTTTTACTTGCGAAATATCTGTCAGCATGTAGTCAGTCATGCCGATCTCTTCGCCGTTGTAAAGGAAGGGTGTGCCTTTCAAAGTTAATACGAGCGCAGCATGCAAACGCGCCAGTTCTGGCCCATGTAATTTATTTCCATATCTCGTGTAAATTCTTGAAGTGTCATGATTACCCAAGGTATTGCAGGGCCAGCCTTTTTCAGCGGGCAGGCTATCTAATCTCTTCGATCTTTCTTTCTGATTCTTGCGAATGTGTTCAGGCGTAAGCTTGTCCGTTCTCATCAAAGGAAAGTTGAATACCAGATGAAGTTCATCTTTGCCATTGCCCATATAATCAATGTTGTCATCTTCGCCGACCAGCATACGGTCCCCATCATATTGATCGAGAATGGCGCGTAGTTCCTTCATTAGATCATGCACGCCAGGTTGCGACCATTGATGCTTGAACATCTCATCCCAATATTTTTCCTTGAGCTCAAGTTCCTTGGGTGTTTTGGCAAGGTCAGTAAAGCGGCGTAATTCAGCCAAATTCATAGGGACAGTATGCGGCGTGAGATTTGGGTTTTCATAGATCGTGCCAATGGCGTCCAATCGAAAGCCATCCACGCCCATATCCAGCCAGAAGCGGACAGCATCCCACATAGCCTGCTTGACTGCGGGATTATGCCAGTTCAAGTCCGGCTGCTGCTTCATGAAGTAGTGATAATAATATTGTTTGCGTTCTGCTGAGTAAGTCCACGCATCGCCGTCGAAACAGGATTGCCAGTTGTTCGGAGGCGTATCCACCCAGACGTACCAATCCGCTTTGGGATTATCGCGGCTGGATCTTGACTCAACGAACCACGGATGCTCATCGGAGCTGTGATTCAGCACCAGGTCCAGAATGACGCGGATGTTTCGTTTGTGAGATTCGCTCAGGAAGGCTTTGAAATCATCCAATGTGCCGTATTCGGGAGCAACGTTACAGTAATCAGAAATGTCGTAGCCGCAATCCCAGTTGGGAGAGGGGAAGTGCGGCGAGAGCCAGATCGCATCCACGCCGAGGGATGCCAGGTAATCCAGCTTTTCAGTTGCGCCTTTGAAATCACCAATGCCGTCGCCATTGCCATCGGCAAACGAGCGCGGATAAATTTGATAAAAAACTGCAGTCTGCCACCATTTAAGTTTTGTCATAATTTTTTTCCAACATCAGGCGATCCTTCGACAGGCTCAGGACAGCGCGTTGGTCTCCAATTTTCCGATGATTTTAACGCAGTCGTGCTTGAAGACTTCCTCTTTGTGCGGCGCTTCGGGCAGTTCGCTGGTGAGGTCTTGCCCGGGGAAGTGCAGCCATTCGTGCATATCCAGCCGCCATTTTGGGCACTCCGTTACATCATAAACGATGCCGCTGAAAGCGATAAATTTACGTGTGCCGCGTTCGCCGGTATTGCGTTTGAGTTCGGTGAGCGAAACAATACGGTCTGGGATCATAACGCTTTGAATGTGATCCCTTCGAGCAGGTAGTGTTCAATATATTTCAAAAGCGAATAAATGATTAAGGATGCGCCGATGAATTCCACCGATTCTTCAAGGCTGGCAACTGTGGCGTAGGTGAAATTCTTTAGGCCGAGGTTCGAAGCGTAATAGCCGCTGACCATTTCGCCGCCGACCACGCCGCCAATGTAGACCGCGAGCGAAACCAGGAAAAGAATTTTAAACTTTCTGTCCAGGTGCAGGAAGAAGATCAGATATAAAATTCCAAAGACTGCAACTGCGATCATACCCGGGATGACCCATGCAAAATAGAAAAAGCTCTCTGCCCCTGCAATGGCACGCATGGGTTTGATCAGGCTTTCATGCAGCGCGGCAGCTTCATCGAAGGAAAGGAAGAGAAAGATCAATGACAGGCCGATCCAGTGAAACCTAAATTTGTCGTTGATGGATTTTTTCCATGCACCGATCAAAGCAAGCAGAAGCGCAGGAATGAATAGCAAGAGAGCGTTGACGTAGGTCGGGATATTCGCCTCCACGTCGAGATAAAATGCCCGCATCAACAGGTCAAGCAGGAATTCATGCCAGGGGCCGCGGATGTCGCCGACGCCAAAGAACCTGATCTTTTGCCCATAGATGCTCAAGCCGACCAGGATTGCTACGGTGGCAAGCAGGAAGAACAGGATTCGTTTTGAGTTGAGTTTGATGGTGGGAGTTGTGTCGGTCATAAAAACCTTTCGGGAGGATTATATCTTTGAAGCACCTGTGCTGAGCACTGTCGAAGCGCGATCAGACGTCGGGTTGGTTGGGGCGGGCACAATGACGGTGCGAACGTCGCTGCTGAATTTTTCCAGATCGTCCAATACCTGGTTGACCACATCAGCATTCAGCGGGACAGTTTTTGTGACGATGTGCGAAGTGTCCAAAACTTTTTTGCGCGCCAGTTCAACCAGCAAGGGAAGCTCCTGCAAGTGGTGATCGTTCGAGCCGATGATCTCCACTTCATTGCCAAGAAGTTCGTTGTAGGTATCTATCTCAAGCGGCTGGTTGGATAGACCCACGATCACCACGCGCGCCATCACACCCGCGACTTGAATGGCCTGCTTCATGGTTTGCTGCAACCCGATCATTTCAATGGCAACATCTACGCCTTTGCCTTGGGTGAGTTTTTTGATCTCGGCTACGGCATCCACTTTTTTGTTGTTGACGGGGATTGCACCGTATTGTCTTGCGAGATTAAGTTTGTCTTCGTTGATGTCCACCGCGTATACTTCAATTGCGCCGAAGGCTTTTGCAAGCTGCGCAGCAGATTGCCCCAGCCCGCCCACGCCAAAGATGGCAACTCGCTCGCCGCCTTTCAATCTGCTTTTTCGCAGCGCATGAAATGCAGTGGCGGAGGCGCACATGAGTGTTGCGCCTTGCTCAAATGGGATTTCATCAGGCAGGTGAATGGCATTACGCGCAGGCACGGAAATATATTCCGCATATCCGCCGTTTGTGTAATGGCCGAGCATTAAAACTTTTTCGCAAAACTGGTCGTTGCCCGTGGAGCAATGATAACAATCTCCACAAGTGATGTTGTAATGCAAACAGACTCGATCACCGACCTTCCTGTTTGTAACCTGCACGCCAATTTTTTCGACAACACCAGCAACCTCGTGGCCTAACGTGAGCGGCACAGGCCGAACCGGAGAAATGCCCGCGCGATAATGTGCATCGGAGTGACAGATCCCCGCAGCTTTTACTTTAACCAAAACATCCCGTTCGCCGATCTCAGGGGTTGGGATTTCCTGCATTTCTAAAGGTTGTTTTATGCCAATAAAGCGAATGGCTTTCATTTGGTTTTCATCCCCAAAACTTCCACGAACTCTTTTTCTTAGGCTCTTCGAGTTTCATGTCAATTTCAGTTCTCAACGCCGCCCTGTCTTGTGGGAAGGTTTGTTCAGCCTTGTCCACATAATCCTTCAGGAAATATTTATTAATGCGGACGTAATCCTGTTCGCCTTTTAATACCTTTTCCCATCCATCCAACACAGAGCGCGCCATCAACAAACGCGTGTTTGCGGTCCCTTCAGGCTCGTTCTTGATAATTTCTTCCAACACACTCTTATGCCAGTTGACCCATTCAACGATAGCCTCTTTGGGGCTTCTGGCGATCAGCTCACCAAGCTCAACCAATAGTTTCTTTAATTCTTCTTTCAATGGAGCAGTGCGCTGCTCCACTAACTTTTTGTCTTTTGCACTCGGTCTTTCGCCCCCGAGTTTGTCGGCTAGGTCGATTGCTTCCCAATCGAAGGCGGTGATTCGTTGGCGCATATTTTCCAGTTCAATGGTTTCTTTTAACATGGTTGTCCCTTTCAATAGTTGATAATTTTCCGCAAGATGCTCAAGTTGCAATCTTAAATTTTGTTTTCAAGAACTTCTCGATGAATTGATGGTTGAAGATGGTTTTTTTTCCTGTCGCGACGCCGACTCTTGACTTTACTGCCTGCATGGCAAAATGATCCGCCTCACTCCTACGGGATAGCTGCTTCTCCTCCGATTCTTTTTGCGACCTTTAGGTTTTTTCACATTATAACCCAGCGCCTTTTCGCGCTCGAATGGCTTTCATGAACTCTCCTTTTGGCAGATAAGGAGAAATAAAATTCTCCCGAGTAATCAGGAGAACGTTTGCAAAAAAGAATCCGCTAATCATAGCTAATCTACACTAATTTTTAATAACTTCGCGAGGATTAGCGGATAAAAATGTTTATATTTGTATACCAATATCAAACGTGGTTATGTAACCCGTTTCATTCGGCGTGACGTTGAGTGTCAACTGGCTTCCGCCATTGTTGTAAATGTTGTCTCCTGTATTACGTGGGTTGCGTTCGCCTCTTTGGGCGTATGGCTCCTGCAAATAGACCTGGTCTGTGAATGCATCGTCGAAAAATAATTGGGATGTGAACTCATACTTGCCAACTCTTATCTTAAAATGAATGTGAACCGCGCGGCCCGGGTACCAGCCCGGGTAAATGGTGACAAATTGAGCCAGGCCGTTTGCATCCGTGATCTGATAGCCGCGCAGGAATTTTTTGCCCACTGCATTTTGAACATCCGAATAGACGCCATTTGCGTCACAATGCCAGACGTCTACTTGTGCATTCGGAAGCGGCGTGCATCCATTTGCGCCGATCTGTGTGACGTTGAAGACAAGGTCAAGTTGAGCGCCCTGAACTATGGAACCATCTGATGGTTCTTCGCGGATGTCGGAACGGTTTAGCATTTCATCCACGAAGTACGGGCCTTCAGTCAACTCGGGGCGTACAACACATGCGGGAATTGCCGTGTTGCCTGATGTTGTCGCTGCAATTTGTGTTGAGGATGGAGCGGTTATGGGTGAGCTTGTCGGGGATAAAGTTTCTGCGACTTCTGGCGCACAGGCCGCCAAAATACTGGCCGCACTACCGAGACTCAGAATTTTGAGTACGTCCCTGCGATTCAAGATTTGCCCTACCTGCTTGTCATCGTTATCCATTTTTCTCTCCTTTCTAAAGTTGATTCAGTTTATACATCAATATTAATGGAAAGATGAGAAAATTACGTTGATATTATGATGATTTTATTCTGT
This sequence comes from Candidatus Villigracilis sp., assembly GCF_057083605.1. Lineage (NCBI taxonomy): Bacteria > Bacillati > Chloroflexota > Anaerolineae > Anaerolineales > Candidatus Villigracilaceae > Candidatus Villigracilis > Candidatus Villigracilis sp. Next base: position 52,630 of record NZ_JBXMTI010000043.1, read on the forward strand.
TCCCCAGTAATTCTTCATTAGCTCGGTTGCCCACGCGGGCTGACGAACTTCCTCGCGCGGTAAAAATTCCTTCATCACAGGTTTGACATCCAGCACGGGTGTGCCGTCAATCGCATCCAATCCCTGCACGAAGAGTTGGCGTCCCTCACGCTTGATGATCTTGCAAATCGTTGCGCCCAGGCGGTTGGGCCGATTCTTGCCGCGCTGTGCAAAGATGCCAACTTTGGGCCAATACTTATTATTGCGGGGATGCCTTGCGCCCGTTTTGATCTTCGACTCTTCAACCAGATGAAAATAAAAATAAACTTCTGCGTGTGAAAAACTTTCAATTTGGAATAGCGCTTCTTCGCTGAATGTGGTTTCAAGTTCGATGATGGAGATAATCTCACCCCAATTATCATCTTCCACTTCTTTGCGAGTATTCTTAACCGTTGCTATGGGCGAGAGCGTGATCATATTAAATCTTCTTCACAGAGTCGCCCGTTCGAATGACCCCGGGCTGTATCACTTTTGTGTTGATCCCGCGCAGGTGAAGTTCTTTTCCCAAAGGCGAGTTGACAAATTTCATGGCTTCCAACCCAAAGCGCTTTGTAAATTTTTTACAACCTGCGTGAGGCACAGGCATCACTTCAAGGATGGCTTCGCCAACCGATAATTTTGTGCCAACGGGCAGGTTTTTGGTGCTCAGATCCATGTCAACAAATAACTGGTCGCCCGCCAACTGCCAGCGACCTCTTTCCTGTGCCAGCAGGGCGATCACGCGCGAGTTCATGATGTTGATCTGCATTTGAGGGTTTGCGGAGTTGTCTGGCATGCTTGAACTTCCACGAGCTTTCCAATTATCGCCTTCCAGCCCTTCAAGCAAGTCAAGCCTGCCTTCGCTCAATACTTCTCTTTCTTCAGTCTGAGGTCTGCGTACGATCATGTCTAGTACGCCGTTATCCCTCGGCGACTGGCGAATATTTTCCAACCCTGCTTCCAGTTCGTTGGTTGTTAAATGTTTTACCATAATCTCTCTTCATAAGCATATTTGTAAAAAACCTCCCATCTGTAGACAGGAGATCATGTTTTCATTAGAACCCAGCCACAGCTTCATCCACCGTGTTGTAGACTTCAACTTGCTGGGTGATACCAGCAATCTCGAACACCTCGCGGATATATGGCGATGCCCCCGCCAGCTTGACGTGTTTCGTACCATCCGTGGAGAACATCTTGTAGATCACCACCAGTGAACGGATGCCAGCGCTCGTAATGGAAGGACTCTGGCTTAGGTCAATGACCATATCGCGTACGCCGCCCTCGAAGGCTTCCTTTGCGGCTTTTTCCAATTCCATGGCGTTTCCTAAATTGACTCGATCCTGAAGGTGGAAAACAGTAACGGGAACTCGTCCCTTTGCTTGTGAGATTTGTACGAGAGCCATGTTCAGCCTCCATTACTAAAATAAAGTTGACGGTGCTGGCAATGATAACCCAAAATAAATGAGGTGTCGGGAAAACCAGCCATTCTTTACAACGCCAGCAATCTCTTAAAGCAAATTGTACGAATGCGCGAATGACGCGAATAAGCCCTGCAAAAATAAGATGCCATCGCAAAGCTATGCTTATGCCAATTGAACTGGTAAACCCAGGAATTTGCCATAGCGCTCTGCCGCATTGGCAATGGCCTGTTTTTCGGATTTCGTCAGGGCACTGAAAGGTGCTAATTCAATAACAACTTCACCTTTCTTAATTATTCGCTTCCATGTCCCTGCGATGCGACCATCCAGCTCGATCACATATTGAGCAAGTACACTTCCTCGCGCGTCCAATTTATTTGTGTGTGACGCATCGAATATGACGCTGCGATCTGTATAACCAACTGTGTATTCGTCATAATCTGGCAGCAGGTGCGCTTTTGGAGACGTGATTTTTGTGGGCACAGAGTCTGTAAGCCAATAAGTTTGTCCGTTTTCAACCTGGCTGACGAGTTGGGATTTTATCGAGTCGAGTCCCTGCCTGGCATCCTGCACCGACAACCCCGACCACCATACATAATCTTTTAGCGTGGCTGGCCCGTGACATGTAAAATATCTTTTGGCAAGTTCTGCCAATGCTTCATCATGCTCCAAAGCCCTGGTATTAGGCACACGTTCATCCAGCAGGGCGTAGGTGAATTGCTTGCCGCGCCGCGCGCCACTGCAAATGATCCCATCCAATTCGGCATGGATGATTAGATAAGTGAACCGCAATAGGTCATCGCTGACAATACCCTTCTGCTTCAGCATCGAGGCAAGCTCTGTACGAGTGAGTTGTTTCCCGCCTTGTAATGCTTTTGTCAGCACTGCGTTACTGCGCCTGAAAGTCGCATTATCCAGTTCGACTTGACGATAATAATAGGCACTAAGCGCATTAATACGTGGCGCAGTCAGCGTTAACATCCAGCGGATATCAGCGGGTGTGACAAAATGCCAGGTGGGCCGCATGACATGCGTGCGAAGGATCTTTCCTTCATTGAAGGCTTGGTCTATCGTGATCTCTGTAGCGTCCTTTATTCGCTGACCCAAGGCCCATTTCGCCCCCGCATAATCCTGCGATTGGACTGCTCCAAAGTGCGTAACGGCGTCGTTAGGATTTGTAAATCTGACTTCAGAGAGTCCCTGATTACGAAGCCGCAGATGGGCAATGTGACGATTGTTCATGATAGGTGAGTATATCGTAATAACATCTTGTGATTTCCATTGAGAGACAATATTATCCTGCGCTTGTTACACTAACCGCCCCAACAACCGCACTCGCGAGAACAAGCGCATTGACCAGGGCAATGAAGATCGCGCTCGCAAGGTTTCCTCTATTGGCTTTCCCATCCTTTGTAAGACCGTCGAGCGATATCAAAATGGAAACCAGGCCGAAAGCAAAAGCGAAAATATAGGGGACCCAGATCGATGAGAGCACCGGTGATAATTTCTGAGGCCCCAGCCGGGCGGCGGATATTGCACCGTTCATCGCCGAAAAATTTGAAAGAGATTGAGTAGTCAAGAAGTCGCTGACTTTGGGTTTTTGGTTCTCTTCCCCTGAACCATCCAACGGTGAATGTGCGTTTGTGCTGGTCTTCAATAAGTTTGCTGCCATATTAGCCTCCATACCTGTAAGTGGTGGTAAAAACTTGTATTAATGTAGCATAATCTTTGATGAGATTCAATGGCGGGGGAGACTTCACCTATTCCACTCAGTTATTATCTTCAGTTAACGTGCCGCCCCAAGTACTTGGGTCGACATCCGCAAAGGTTTGGGAGAATGTCCAGTGGTGGCCGCCGAGATCATCTACAGTATATTGGCGTTCTCCATAAGGATAGTCGGCTGGCGGGCTGATTATCCTGGCGCCAGATTGCTTAGCCCTTTCATAATGACTGTCAACATCTGCTACTCGTACCAGCACAGAGGAAGCACGTGAAATATTGCCCTGCCTGGTGACAATGATCGAGCCTTCGCCGAAGACAAGTTGGGCGCGGTGATCCGCGATCTTCAATCGTTCTACGAATCCAAAGGCTCTGCAAAGCCATTTAACGGCCTCGCGTACATCGGAGTAGGGAAGTTCTGGGATCACTACGCTGGGTGGCATGGAACGGTTTGTATTCATAGGTATTTAACTCCCTTCCAGGATCTCTAACGTATCGTAAACAATTTGTCGAAGCCCCCGATTTCAAATACATTCAAAACTGAGTTGGGGCAGTTCAAAAGGACCAGTGACTTTCCTCCCTCGGTCGCACTATTTTGAAGCACGAGCAAGGCTCGAATGGCGGAAGAATCCAAGAATGTTACAGCGGAGAGATCGATTTCTATCTCAAGGACCTGGTCGGCAGACAAAGCGCTGGCGTGTGCCTCGCGAATTTCGTCCTGCGTTGAATAATCTATTGCACCCGATAATGTAATGAGTGCGTTATTTCCGTAGAACTCAATTGTGGCGGACATGGGAGACTCCTTCTGAATTTCCAAACTTATTCTAAAAGATACAGCCTCGTTATGTTACCAGAAACCCTCATGGACTGCGCGGGCTTCTACGCTAAGCTCTAATGCAGGGCCGACAACCTCGACAGTGCGCTGGCTGTGCCCAAAGACTTCATGGCAGGAGAGCAATAGATGGTCTGGCGATGGACCGACCAGATCGTAAAAATCAATTTCACCTAAAGCATATACCACGCGCCTCACATTTCCCCAGTGGATCGCGCCTGCGCACATGGCACAGGGTTCAGTGCTGGTGTAGAGGGTGCATGTCTCAAGTTCTTCCAATGAATAGTGTTGAGTGGCAAGCCGCATTAGATTCGTCTCGGCATGACCAGTGCAATCACGCTCTGTGACCACGGTGTTTTCGGCGTGCAATAAAACTTTATTTTCTTTATCCACGAGCAACGCGCCAAAAGGATGATTGCCATGCTCACGCGCCTGCCTTGCAAGTTCAATTGCTGTTCGGAGGTGTTGAAGGTCGTTTGGCTTCATGGGTTGTGTCCTCATAGGCTGATATATTTGCCAAGTATAACCGCGCTGCTTTCAAAGACTTCGGAAGTTTGCCTTGACGAGTTTACAATTAAGAGTCTTCCAGAAGACTTCCGAAGTCTGGGATTTAATCAACTATAAAAAGTTTTGCACCGACTTTTGTATAAGAGCGATGCGGCTCGGCATTGTCAGCCACTTGATAACTTGTCCCTGGAGTTAATACAAATTCCCTGCCATCGGCAAGCTCGGTATGTAATTCCCCTTCCAAACAGAACAGGATGTGACCCTTTGTGCACCAATGGTCAGCTAGATAGCCAACACTATACTCCACCATGCGCACGCGGACAGTGTCAAACTGCTGTGTCCGCCAGGTTGCCATGCCTGTCTCACCCCTGTGTTCAGTAGGGACGATCTTTGCCCATTCTGTTGTGCCAAATGGGATGTTTTTCATTTCCATAATGAATCTCCAATAACTGGATTATAAAGATTAATATCCATTATGTCAGCCTTTTCAGGGCATGCATCCGTTTTCATCCGCTCATCCGCTAAGCATCCGTTGACAATATCCGTTGACAATATCCGTTGACCACCCCAACCCCACAAACAGAAACCTCCTGACTTGTGGTTAGGAGGTTTCTGTAGCAGATTCTTTATATCAGCGCCCCAATTTTTTCTTGTAAGTCTTTACACCTTGTATAGTTTCTAAACAATTGATGAATTAACGCTATCGGATACTCTGACTCGGTGAGTTCGTAAGTTTTCTGTGTGGCGATTTGAATCACGCTCAGCAGTGTATTGTTAAAATAGGAGTCGAAATCGGCTGTTGGATTCATGAGTGTTTCAACTGGGACTTTGTTAATTACGATATGTAGAATAAAATAGTTTCCATAAGTGTAGACAGCTCGTTCCCTACTTGTCTTTTGAGATCTTAAGTCAGTTAGGTATTTAGAAACTGCTCTATATATCTTGATGCACCTCCAAAGATATTGAACTTTAAGAGTCTCGTTAAACATATCCTTATAAGGAGGCTTTGAAATGTCATCCCAAAGCCTTCCTATTTCGCGCTTGGCGGTCACTGAATGTGAAGTGTCGCTACCAGCACATGCCAAAGCAACTGTTGCTTCTTCTAAAGTGCAATTGCTTTCGTCGAAAGGAATCACCTCATCTGTTCTTTTGTAATGATAATTAATTCCCGACAAAAGTAATTCTGTTTTGAGTCTTCCTTGTTCTGGGTCAAGAGTTACAAAATCTCGCTTTTCAATCTTGTTTTGGGTGTTTGATGATATCGTGATTTGGCTGCCAAAATCTTCGGGAGAATTTTCGAGGGGTATTAATCGAACAAAAACCTTTGCCTTTTGGAGTTGCTCAGGAAATCTGTCAAGGGAAATACCTAAACTGCCAACTGTTTGCGCGCCATTGATTATTGATAATCCCTTACAATCAAAAAGCCCTGTCGTTTTTCCCACTGTTCTTGCTGGTAAGGGCTTTATGCTTCGACACAAGATTGTTACTCCATTATTGAAGTATATGAATTTATCTGGTTCTTTTTCTATCGTTCGTAGAATCCCAGAATTTATGTCTGACAAGCCAATGAAGTTTCGAATATTTTCCGCGAAGAGCTTCTTTCGATTGTTTTGCCATAAGACTGCTAAATCATATGCTGAGATTTGACCGTAATAAGCAATGAATGGTTCGTCAATCGTTCCCCAATTCGATAATGAAATCTCACTTTCTATAGGCTTTCCAGCTAAAATTGTGTTTAATGAGTCGTGGGCTGATTTCAAGTTAAAATCTGAAAAGAAAGCCCATTCGGTCGACTCGTTGAGAAATGTTACTAAATCATCAATAACCCTTTGATTGTGAATTCCAAACCCTTTTCCCGTGTAGGAAAGTATTATATTAAGTTTTATTTGGCTTTCGCTAAAAGCATCTTTTATTACTGGTAATTTCTTTTGAAGTTTCTCATTAAATCTGTCATATTTTTCTTCTATCAAATCAGTAATTCCGCTTGAAAATTTTCCCATTTCCCCGGTATCTGGTTCGCCAGCTCCCTCGTCAATCAATTTTGACTGGACTAGATACAAGAAGTTTTGTTGATTGTCGTAGAAAATCGCATCAATTCCATTATCGTTATATCCATCTACAACAGCATTTGCAGATTCTTCGATTGTGGCAGATGCGTTGATGTGTAAGGCGTAGGCAGCCAATGCTCTGGAGTAAAAACACTTCTTGATTTCTTCAGGCGGCTTATCCTGTATATCGGAGAGATCAATCATGTCGGTAAACAAGTTATCTAGTGCTTGCTTAATATGGTTTACTTGGATTCTTGACATAATTTCCTCTCTTGTTGTTGAACCATGAACTGTTGAACACGTTGTTTGTTATTATAACTGTAATCATAAACAACAAGCTTTTGTAGTTTATCTGTGTCTGTGGCATAATATCACAATCAATGGCATAACGAACTACGAGAACCCATGACTAACCAACTCATCGAATGTATCCCAAACTTTTCCGAAGCGCGAAGGCCTGAAGTAATAGACCAGATCGTCGCTGCCATCACTTCCGTCGAAGGCGCGAGCATGTTGGACCGTTCCTCCGACCTCGACCACAACCGCACGGTGCTGACCTTTGCAGGTCCGCCGGAAGCTGTGGAGGAGGCCGCTTTTCGCGCCATCAAGACCGCCGCTGAATTGATCGACCTCAATCAGCACACGGGCGCGCATCCGCGCATTGGCGCAACGGACGTGGTTCCGTTTGTCCCGTTGAAAGATGTCACGATGGACGAATGTATTGCACTGGCCCAAAGGTTAGGTCAACGCGTCGGAGGCGAGCTCAGCCTCCCCGTCTACTTGTATGAAGCGGCGGCCACTCGCGCTGAAAATGCCAATCTGGAAAATATCCGCAAGGGTCAATACGAAGGACTCAAAACTGAAATCGAATCTGATCCAAATCGTAAACCTGATTTTGGGCCCGCAAAACTTGGCGCGGCAGGAGCCACTGTCATCGGTGCGCGCAATCCTCTGATCGCCTTCAACGTTTATCTGACCACCGCCGAGGCGGGCATTGCAAAGAAGATTGCCAAAGCCGTTCGTCATTCAACGGGTGGGCTGCGTTACGTGAAGGGGCTTGGCCTGCTGGTGGATGGACGCGCGCAAGTCTCGATGAACCTGACCAACTTTCATGAGACGCCCATTGCGCGCGTGGTTGAAACCATTCGCCGTGAAGCCCAGCGTTACGGTGTTGCCATTCATCACAGCGAGCTGGTTGGATTGATCCCGCAAGAGGCTTTGGTGGATGCGGCGATTTGGTACACCCAACTAGATCAATTTGACAAAGCGCAGATACTTGAAAGCCGACTTTATTCATCGGACGATGGACAACGGACAATGGACAATGGTCAGCCGTCCATCGACCACGGTCTTACCGCGCCTCAACGTGCTTCCTTTATTGAACAGTTGGCTGCGCTGACACCGACTCCGGGCGGCGGTTCTGCTGGAGCCTATGCAGGCGCGATGGGTGCAGCGCTGGTCGGCATGGTGGCGGGGCTAACGATGGGCAAAAAGAAATATGTCGAAGTTGAAGCCGAAATGCAAGCCATTCGAGTCATGGCTGAGAGCTTGCGCAAGGAATTAACCCAGGCCGTAGAGGACGATGCCGCATCATTTGAAGTTGTAATGGCGACTTTCAAATTGCCGAAAGAAACCGATGAGCAAAAATCCATTCGTAATGCCGCCATTGTTCAAGCCACCCTCAATGCCGCATACATTCCGCTTCACGTCGCCGACGACGCGGTCAAGGTGATGGGACTGGCTTTGAAATGCGCCAAAGACGGAAACCTAAATGCGATTAGCGACTCCATGTCAGGTTTCGCCATGGCGCGCGCTGCCCTTACAGCCGCAGGGTACAACGTGCGAATCAACATCAACTCCCTCGAAGATAAATCTCTGGGACAGAAAATGTTGAAAGAATTAAAAGACCTCGAAAAACAAGCTGACAAACTAGAAAAAGAAATCCGCACCGTAATGAAAGAGTGCGGCGGGATATAAGAACGCTCTTCAGCGAGGGTGCGCCGCACCATAATTAATAGGAATATTCAAAGCGAAGTGATTTTTGCCTCTTAATGAGAAAAAATCTACCCTTCAGGTGCGACGCACTCCTACCATGATCAATCCATGAATCGTATCTCAGCCATTTTACTCTTCGGGCTGTTGCTGCTTTCCTCCTGTACGCAAGTTCCAACAACCCAGGGCGCGTCAGTTCAAGCACCGAGCTTCGCCTTACAGCCTGTCCCTGCGACAGTTCCTGTGCCTACAGCAACCATCGTCCCATGCGACCCTGCCACAGCCGAATATTGCATCGTGGATGGGCATTTTATGTTCCAAAATCCACTTGGACCAGATTCTGTACTTACGATAGCGCGTTCTTACGCTTACGGCTCCACCGCAAACGGACAGCGTGACCCTCATCATGGCGTGGATCTTGAAAGCAAGGAAGGCGCACCTGTGTATGCTTCTGCTGAAGGCGTGGTTATTTTCGCCGAGCCAGACCATGAAGACATATTTGCCCCATGGAAGGACTACTACGGAAATTTGATCGTCATCCAACATGAGAATGATTTATATACACTTTACGGGCATTTATCACAGATACATGTCACGGCAGGGGATGTAGTGGACAGTGGCGATCTAATCGGTGAGGTGGGGCATACGGGTGTTGCCATTGGCAGTCACTTGCACTTTGAAGTTCGCAATGGCGGCGATGGTACAAATTATTTCTCCACTGAAAACCCCGAATTGTGGCTTGTCTTGCAGGATGGCATGGGGGCATTATCTGTTAACCTGGATGCGAGCGAATTGGAAAAGGTTCAACGCCAGTTGGTCATATTGCGTTATGCCGCAGGGACAAACGTCTCCGAAAAAAAATATTACGTTGCTACCTATCCAGGCGGATTCGAATATAACGAAGAGGATCTTGCACTCAGCAACCTGCCGCCCGGGCGGTATCGAATCGCGTTTTCAGATGAAGGCAACCTGCGCGAGCGTGTGGTTGAGGTGGAGGCTGGTAAACTAACGCAAGTTGTGTTTGATGGGGAATAAGAGCTATATATCACCAGAAACGAGACCCCTCAGTCGCAACGTACGCTCCTTCAGGGTGACACAATATGCAGAGGCTCCGAGATAAATCATCATCTCGGAGCCTCTGCTTCACAATTCTCTAATCACTAATCTCTGTTCTCTTCACTACTCTTCCAAAGTAGAAATATCACCCTCGGGCAATCCTTGTGCCCTTGCTTTCAATACGCGGCGCATGATCTTACCTGAACGGGTCTTCGGGAGTTTATCCACAAATTTTACATCTTCAGGCCTTGCGATTGGGCCCATGTGTGTAGCCACATGCTGGCGTAATTCTTCCGATAACTCAGGTGAGGGCGAGAAGCCAGAGCGTAGTAATACGAAAGTATAAATAGCCTGACCTTTGACTTCGTGCGGCAAGCCGATTGCAGCGGCCTCCGCCACAGCTGGGTGGCTGACCAGAGCCGACTCAACTTCCGCGGTTCCCAAGCGATGCCCGGAGACTTTGATGACATCGTCCACGCGGCCAATGATCCAGAAGTAACCGTCCTTGTCACGCTTGGCAGAGTCACCTGTGGTGTAGCGGCCAGGATATTTCGTCCAATATTGACTCACATAGCGCTCATCGTCACCATAAATGGTGCGCAGCATTCCAGGCCAGGGATTCAAGAGGGTGAGATAACCTTCAGTGTCATCGGGTACGGGGTTGCCCTGCTCATCCACGATCTCGGCCTTTTGCCCAAAGAACGGGCGTGTGCCTGAACCTGGCTTGAGCGGAACGACGGGGGTCGGCGCGATCATGAACATGCCTGTTTCAGTCTGCCACCAGGTATCGATGATCGGGAGTTTCTCTTTACCTATGACGCGATAGTACCACTTCCAAGCTTCGGGGTTGATCGGCTCACCGACAGTACCGAGCAGCCTCAGGGAGGAAAGATCGTGTTTCTGCGGCCAGGAATCGCCGAAGCGCATGAGTCCACGAATGGCGGTGGGTGCAGTGTAAAAGATCGTAATTCCAAAGCGTTCGATGCATTGCCACCAACGGTTCGGATATGGATAAGCTGGGCCGCCTTCGAACAGGAAGGATGTCACGCCGTTGATCATCGGGCCGTATACGATGTATGAATGCCCTGTGATCCAGCCTGGGTCTGCGGTGCACCACCAGCGGTCTTCATCGTTGACATCGAACACGTATTTCAAAGTTGAATACGTGCCGACCATGTATCCGCCGTGCGTATGCAAGATGGCCTTGGGTTTGCCCGTTGAACCAGATGTATAAAGGATGAAGAGCGGGTCTTCCGCATCCATCACCTCGGTGGGACATTTGCCATTGGCGATGGGCAGCACGCACAGATCGTGATACCAATGATCGCGCCCCGATTCCATGACAACGGGATTGCCGACGCGCTTGACTACGATCACATTTTCAACGGATGGACAACGCTTGAGGGATTCATCCACAATGGCTTTAAGCTCCACCACTTTGCCGTTTTGGTATGAACCATCGCAGGTGATGACGAGTTTGGACTTGCTATCCTCGATTCGTCCCTGCAACGAGTCAACCGAGAAGCCGCCGAACACTACAGAGTGAATGGCACCGATCTTTGCACAAGCCATCATCGCGAAAACAATTTCGGGAACGCGTCCCATGTAAATGGTGACGCGATCACCTTTGACAATGCCCATAGCCTTGATGATATTCGCCATGCGCGAGACTTCGCGGTTCATAGCATAGTAAGAGAAAGTGCGTTCCGACTTGCCGTCTTCCGATTCCCAGATCAGCGCAAGTTGATTCTTGCGGTGAGTCTTTAGATGGCGGTCAATGGCATTGTGAACGATGTTGGTTTGTGCGCCGACGAACCATTTGAAGAACGGCTTATTTGAGTCATCCAGAACCTTATCCCACTTCTTGAACCATTCCAACTCTGAAGCTTCGTCTGCCCAGAAGCCTTGCAGATCTTTGCCTGCCTTTTCAGCGAGCGCCTCCCAATCTTTCACGCGCGCCTGTTCGATAACCTGTTCCGATGGATAATAGACTTCGCCTTCCATTTCCTTTGGCTTGCCGGTCTTTGCCATAGCAATCTCTCCTCTATGTAAAAATGATTGCGCAATTTTAATCCTATTTTGGATTTAAGCGACAGTCACTTTTGCCATTACCTCAAACCTGGTAAACGGGCAAAAGTGGCTGTCGTTTCGTCTTTAACTCAACCGACCCTTGAAACTTTTATGGCTTTCGAGCGCCTGAGACGGCCAGAAATTCCCAGGCAAGTGTATACGCAGCCAGGAGCAAAAAACATAAAAGAATCCCTTCAACCTGCAGAGGTTGCAACCCGGTCATACCGATGGCCAGGCCAGGGAAAATGGAAAACAACAAAACAAAGCCATAAACAACAGGCACGAACCAACTGTTCCGGCTAAATGGTCCGCTGGAGTTATATAGCCGCACCGACTTGATTAACCTGATGGAAAATACCAGCCCTATTAACGAAGCGATCACAAAAACACCCTGCCAGATCAGGCCATTGTCACCGCCAATTTGTGCGCCCAGGCTCATCAATGCAGGGATTAGAAAGGAAGCATACACGCCTCCCGCCATGCGGCGGGTTGTCTCTTCCTTAAACCAATCGGATCTATCCTTGACAACCGTCCACCATAAGCCTACCAACGTAAAACAAACTCCTGCGGTTACTGCGTAAAAAGTATTGGTATCCATGTTCTGAAAAATCTCCTTTAAGAAGTTTTGTGGTTATGGATAAGAACACAAGTTTGTAATTATGGTTACAGCTGCTTTATTCGATCCAATCCAGGATCCTGTACCATAGCCCCGCAAATGGCAGGAACCACGGGCGCCCATCATACATCCCCAGCGGTACGTTCGGGAAATCAAACTGCGCGAATGGGTGCTCTTTAATATTTCCCTTTATCATCGCCTCCGCCACCGTCTTACCCAAGTGTGTTCCCATGGCAACACCGTGCCCTGCATAACCAAGCGAATAATATGTTCCATCCATTTCACCGACGTGTGTCATCTGGTCGAATGCGAAATCCAAAGTGCCGCCCCATGCATATTCGACATTTACATCTTTCAACTGGGGATAAACACTAATCATTTCGCGCCGTAATATCTCTGCACTTTGCGCAATCGTATTTTCGTTTTCGGGGAAGAACGCCGCACGCCCACCGAAAATCATGCGGTTATCCCATAGCCGAAAATAATTCAGAAAATGTTTGTAATCAAAGATCATTCTGTTGTGAGGGCTGAGTTCATTTGCAAGTTCATCCGATAATTGTTCAGTTGCAATAATGAATGATCCGATTGGGATAATTCTCTTCTGCAATTTTTTTGTGACATTTCCTGTGTAACCAGATGTTGCCACTAAAATGGATTTTGCACTCAATGAACCTCGTTCCGTCTCGATGAGAAATCGCTTCTCCCCCTGCTTGATCTTGTTGACGCGCGCTCGCGCGCAGAGTATTGCCCCCACCTTTTCAGTTACCCTCGCAAGCCCAGCCACATATTGCGCAGGGTTGAGTCCACCGCTGACTTCATCCACCAATGCCCCGTGATAGATATTTGAGCCGATCTCACTTCTCAATTCATTCGGCGGCACCAGCCTGACCTTGTGATTGAATTCCTTTGCCATGAAATCCACTTCATTCTTCAGGGCTTCATAATGTTTCGGTTTATTAGCAATCAGCAGATGACCATATCTCCCGAACCCGCAGTCAATATTTTCTTCTTTGATGATTTGTTCAACTGTATCTACCGAATCAAGAGAATATTGGAATAATGTCTTCGCCAGATCGCGGCCATACTTTTTGATAACGGTGGACATGCCCACTTTGAGTCCCGTCAACACCATGCCACCATTGCGTGAGCTCGCCCCCCAGCCAATTGTCTCTGCTTCCAATACAACTACTTTTGCTCCTTGTTTAGCAAGGATTCGCGCGGCACTCAAGCCTGTATATCCGCCGCCGATGATCCCAAAATCCACTTCTGAGGGGATGGGTGTGAGGTTTGAAGCGTCAGGCATATTCACTGTTGTATGCCAGTAGATTTGTTGTTTAAGCATAAGTGCGTCGCACCTTTCTTAATGGACTTCGGTTATCGCTTTGAACAATTCCACTTAATCAGATTTATTTTAGGGTCAGGTGCGACGCACCCTCGTCACGGAAGAATTTCATTCCAATCCAACTCTTCAAATGCTTTATGCAGACGATGTCCATCTTCAACGGCAATGTACTTCATGTTGGTAAAGACCTTCTGAGCGATTTCCCTCACCTCTTGCGGAGGAACCACATCATCCTGCATCCCGTGGACAAGAACTGTTGGCACATCAACGGGCGCAAAATGTTCGGATATGAATTCAGGCAGCATCAAGGCAGGCGCAAGCAGGATCAGTTTTCTAACTTGTTCGGGATGTTTGCAGGCGAAGACTCCTCCCATCAGCCCGCCATAGGATGAACCGATGATAGTCCAATCTTTTTGTTCGCCAAGAATTGGATACAGTTGCTCCATGCGTTCTTCAAAAGAACCAGTGAAATCAGGCGTTATCATACCGGGGAATAATTGTGCAAATTGACGCGCCTTCCCACTTTGGCTGGTGCTTTCCAACCCGTGAAGGTAGATGATCTTGGAATTATTCATCTCCACTGCCTTTCCTGCTTCTACGGCTGATGGTTTTTACATTTGCAGTTGCTGGCGTCTCTTCTGTTTTCTTCTTGCGAGTTGTTTTCTTTTTAATTTCAACTGCTTCTAAAGCAGGTACATCATCCACAAAATCAGTTGGCTCCTCCTCGAAATTTCTCTGCGCTGTCAACGGCTGTGGACGAAGAAGCTCGCGCAGTTCTTTTTGCAATGGCGGCGGGAAAGATGAAGAAATACGCCGTAATGTCACCGCGGTCATTGGGTTCTGCGAATTGGTCAATACATGCTTGAGCATGAAGGTGGTTTCGTTTGCGGAGGCGCGATACAAAGTGACGATCAACTCTGTCAATTCGTTTTGTAAAGTGGATGGCGCTTCTTCAATAACGGGCTCGACAATATCAAGTATGGGGGGCAGATTCGTAAAGGACGTGTCCGCAATCATGGGTAGGAGGGCCTGAATCCCATTCGACCAGGTGCGTGAGCGTTCGGGGTGCAGGTATTCACGCACAAGATCAAGGAATTGATCGGGCGTTTCCTTCCTCATACGCGTGAGACTAGTGGAAAGCAAAGCCGAGCGCACATCGGGGTCGCGGATTTGCTGAGTCCATGCAGTGAGACGGGGGAGTAGGCGTTCCTCTTGCGGAGGAATTCGTCCCAGCAAAAATGCGGCGAGCAAGCGTGTTTCGAGCGCACCTTCATCCCATAATACATCTGCGAGTTCAAGCGCAAAATGTGGATTCGCCCCGGCGACAGATCGCAATTCGTTTTCAATATGCGTCAGTACGGCTGGCGGCGTGCGATATGTTTTTAGGTTGGAGCCGGGAGCGACATTTTCCTTGGTCCGCAGGGTGTAATTGACGTAAAAGTCCAGTATCTCGCGCAAGTGCTTCATGAACTCATCCGGCAGGAAGAAAAAATCTGCCAGGCGATTTGCTTGTTTGCGGAGGCGGGCGAGGTCAACTGCGGGCATGGGATGTTTATGCCATTGCGAGGAGGGTGTTCTCCCCGACGAAGCAATCTCGAACGCCATGGCTGAGATTGCTTACCCATTCGGGTACGATGTCGGGCGAAGAGCAAGAGCGCCCTCGCAATGATATGGTGGTTAATACGCTCTTGCGAAATACACTTTTCTTTTGGAAGATTTTCCACAGACGATGCAAGTGCCTTCTTCATCGGGTTGATTAAAAGGAATGTTACGCGTGGTTGCCTTCGCTTCTTCCTTGACTTTGGTCTCACATTCACGTGACTCGCACCAATAGGCGAAGGCCCAGCCGTCCTGAACGACTTTCTTCAACTCCTCATAATCTTTGGGATGATGAATGTTGGCATCTCGGTATTCTGTGGCGCGCTTGAGGAGTGAATCCTGAATCTCGGTCAGCAAACCGCTTACAGCGGAGTCCAGACCCGCCTGAGGGACGAAGGTCTTGCCTTCCTTGCCAGGCTTGTCACGTCGGGCGAGGGCAACTGATCCCTTTTCCACATCCTTGGGCCCGATCTCTATGCGGAGAGGGACGCCGCGCATTTCCCAATCGTTGAATTTGAATCCAGAACTGACGTTGTCGCGGTCATCCATTTTGACTCGGATGCCTGCGGTTTTGAGTTCCTTGAAAATGCGGTCTGCAACTTCCATCACTTTGATTTTCTCATCATCCTTTTTGAAGATGGGAACGATGACAGCTTGAACAGGCGCGAGGCGGGGAGGAAGCATGAGGCCCTGGTCATCACCATGCACCATGATCATCGCGCCGATGATGCGGGACGAGATGGCCCACGAAGTTGTTTCGCAGAATTGCAACGTGTTGTTGTTATCGAGATATTGGATCTCGAATGCCTTGGCGAAGTTCTGCCCGAAATAATGTGAGGTACCAGATTGCAAAGCACGCTTATCCCACATCATCGCTTCAATGGATGTAGTGATCTGCGCGCCCGCGAATCTTTCAGTTTCGCTTTTAGTGCCTTTGATGACAGGGATTGCCGCTTCCTTGTAGCAGAACTCTTCATAAATATCGAGGATGCGATACATTTCCTCTTTAGCTTCCTCAGCACTAGCGTGGGCGGTGTGACCCTCGTGCCAATAGAATTCAGTGGTGCGAAGGAAGAGTTTTGTGCGCAGTTCCCAACGAAGTACGGAGCCCCATTGAACGATGAGAATGGGAAGATCGCGCCAGGACTTGATCCACTTGGCATACATGTGCCCGATGATGGTTTCAGAAGTTGGGCGAACGGCCAGCTTTTCCTCAAGCTCTTCGCCGCCACCATGTGTCACAACTGCGAGCTCAGGCGCGAAGCCCTCCACATGTTCCTTTTCTTTCTCAAAGAAAGAGAGAGGGATCAAGGTGGGGAACGCCGCGTTGACGTGGCCTGTCGCCTTGAACTCCTTATCCAGCCAGGATGTGATGTTCTCCCATAGCGCCCAGCCATATGGTTTAACAACCATGCATCCACGCACGGGGGCATAGTCCGCAAGGTCTGCTCTAATAACAAGTTGGTTGTACCATTCTGAAAAATCTTCCGCACGGGTGGTTAATTTGTCTTCAGCCATTTTTCCTCTTGATGTTATCAGGTGTAAAGGTTTGAACGTTTAAACGTTCAAACCTGCTAACTTTCCAACGTTGCAACAGCAGTTTTCACATCATTCGCAAAGTATAACAACTCTCGTTGATGGATGGGCATATAAGTTTCAAACTCAGTGAAGAACTGATCAAACGTGGACTGCCAACCGCGCCCGATCAGTATCAACGGCCTACGGGGCAATGATTCCACGATCATCAAATTCCACATCAACGACACTTCGGCCAATGTACCTGCGCCGCCGGCGAGAGCCATCGCTGCATCACAACCGTCGATCAATCCCGCCAGGCGTTCCATGAGTGACTTCTTTCGTCTTTCTTCCTTCACCCATTGATTGGCTTTTGTTGAACGCCAGTTTTCGATATCTTCACAGGTCACACCGATCACATGTCCGCCCGCTTCACATGCCCCACGTGAGACAGCTTCCATCGTGCCCATGTAGCCGCCAGTCAAGACAGCATGTCCGCGCTGGGCTAGGAGCGCGCCGAGTTCGCGTGCCTCCTCGTAAGCTGATGTTCCTTCTTTGGGTTGTGCGCCACCAAATACAGATATGTTCATAAAAATTCCTTGTCGAAAGTCAAAGGTCTAGGGTCGCGCGACTTTTGACTTTCGACCTTTAACTAATTCTCTTGATCCCATTCTCTTGTTTTATTCACTTCAATTTTCTTCAACACTACCTCTTCCAGATCGATGCCTGAAACCGAAGCTAATTGTAGAAGATACAAAGTCACATCTGCCAATTCGCTTCCTAATTCTTCTTTATCTTTTATATCATCGTGGAATTGAAAATGCTCTAAAATTTCAGCCGCTTCCAGTGAAAGCGAGATCGCCAAGTTACGCGGAGTCTGTGGGCGCTTGCTATCTCTCTCGTACCAGCCTTTCGACTTCACCAACTCGTGCATTGCCTCTGTTAATTCTTTAATTGTCAAGCTTTTATTGTCCATCGTCAATTGTCCATAAACAAAAACGGCTCACCAAGTCTGGGAGCCGTTTGGGCGCGCGAAGGCGAACCTAGCCAGACCTGGAGGATATATCCATTCGCGGGGACGGGTTCGGGTTCATCAACATGCGGCAGATTATACCCTTAACTTTCAAATGGGAGGTTTGATTTTTGAACGCGGGTATTATATAAGGGTAAAATTGAAATTATGCAAAAGGATGACCTGCTCCGCCTCCTACGTGACTCAAACCTGCTTCCCTCCGAAAAGCAGACCTTACTCTCGAACATCACCACCCAAGCCGCATCCTTGAACATGCCTTGCTATATTGTCGGTGGCTTCGTGCGTGATCTTCTGCTTGGCAAAACCGTGAATGATCTGGATATCATCGTCGAAGGCGATGCGATCAAACTTGGAAAATCCCTCGCAAAAAAATTCGGCGGCAAACTCACCCCACACGAAAAATTCCACACTGGCATCTGGCATTTTCCCTCAACCTTCAACCTTCAGCCTTCGTCCCTGGATTTGATCACAGCTCGCAAAGAAACTTACGAACAGCCAGGTACATTACCAACTGTAACGCCATCCACCATTGAAGATGACTTGCGCCGCCGTGACTTCACGATCAACTCAATGGCCATTCGCATGGATGGTGACCACTTTGGCGAATTGCTAGACCCTCTCAATGGGCGGGCCGACCTTGAGAAGGGATTAATCCGCGTCTTGCATCCGCGCTCCTTTGTGGATGATCCCACCCGCATCTTTCGTGCCATCCGCTACGAGGGACGCTATTCCTTCAATATCGAACCTGAAACATTTGCTCTCATTAATTCTGAATCGCTTGTGGTCATTCCGAAATTAAGCGGTGAGCGAATCCGCCACGAGTTGGACTTGATCTTTGAAGAGGATAATTCATCACAAATTATTTTGCGTATGGGTGAGTTTGGTGTGTTCCAAAAAATTCACCCAAAACTCTCGCTGTTCAACCCAGATTATTCGTACTTCCTTGAGATGGATCCAACTTTAGACATCCCAGCCAGCCGAACTGCAATGGGTTATATGCTTTGGCTTATGGATTTATCGGAAGACGAAATTCTGTCCATTGCAAGGCGGTTGGATTTTACATCCGACTTAACCCATTCGGTTTGGGCCGTGTCTCAATTGAAAAAGAGTCTGCCGTACCTTGTGGATTCAAGCCCAAGCGTGTGGACGTTCGCGCTTGAAAAACTTCCTCTGCTTTCCATTTATGTGGTCTATCTTATTTCTCGCGAAAATGCACTGTTAGACTTTCTCTCCATTTGGCGTCACGTAAAGCCACATACAACGGGCGATGATCTGAAGGCGCGAGGCCTTGAACCCGGGCCGCGCTTTGGAGAGATTCTGACACGACTCCGCGCCGCATGGTTGGATGGAGAGGTGAGTGATAAAGAACAGGAGATGGCGCTCTTGGAAACGATGTTGTGAGGAATGAAGCTTACAGCTTGAAGCCTGCCTGTTTTGCCTCCTCACCTCAAAGTCCAAAAATGAAGCGTGAATATTAATCCAGTTTTAATCCTGTACCTTGCTGGCGTCCTACTTTATAATAGAGCTTATGACACAGACCAAGGCGGAAAGCACACGATTGCCTTATCGCTTACGAGAGCCATTCCTCACTACGACGGAATCGGCTCTTTTTCGTCTGTTGACAGAGATGGTGGGGAGCAGGTATGTGGTCTGCCCGAAGGTTGCACTGAATGATGTGTTCTACATCCTGCGCCCGAATGAAAATGTGCATTTCTTCAATAAGATATTTCGCAAACATGTGGACTTTTTATTGTGCGACCCGCGAACTTTTGCGCCATCTTTTGGCGTTGAAATCGTAAGACCGAATTCAAAAGATAGCGCCCGCGAATCGGATAAGTTCATGGATGAGTTGTTCACAGATGCGGGAGTTCCGTTGGTTCATATTCCATCGGGTGAAAAATATGACGCAGGCGACATTATTGCATTGTTTCAATTGGCGGTGGCGAAAATCGGCGGGACGGTTTCTCTGCGAATTGACCGCCCAACTGATACTGTTCCGAATTGCCCCATCTGCGGAAAGATGATGGTCTTGCGGATGCATCGCAATGGTGAACATCTGGGAAAGAAATATTACGGCTGCATGGACAGCCCTCGTTGTGCGGGCGTAGTTCCCATAGATTGATCGTCTTAAACGGGGGATGGCGTTTCCCGCGTGATGAGGTTTTTGGCTTGCAGGAATTTGAATATTCCCAGTGCAACTCCCACGCACAAATAACCAAAGATCAGGCTGAAGACTCCCAATAATGCCGATTGTTCAAGCAGTTCTCTTGTAAATTCAGCAATGCTTTCTGTAGGCAGCGATACCAACACTACCTCGATGAGCATAAGAACAAAAAATAGAATAGGCGTGATCAAAGCAGTTTTGTAGAGCGACGCCGTTGATCTGTTACGGCTCCAGATCCACATGCCAACTGCCAGCAGAGTGTAGGGGATGAACCAGAGAATGATACCGAACACATAATACGCCACTGGCATCAGTGCGAAGTTCCATGCCTCAGATGTTTCCTGCATGGATAGGAGGAAAACAATCAACGCGCAGATGCCCCAAAGAATGTATGGAAATAGCAGGGCAAGTCTAAAATAGGTTCGGGGTTTCATGAGTAGTGCCTTTTCAATTCAGAAGCATAAGCCTTGCCAATGGTTTCGCGGTTGCTCTTCAACCAGTCCTTGAAGGCGGTTTGGGCGCGGGCGGGCTCTTTGGAGACAAGCAAGTTCGCCATCAGACCGTCCACTTCTTCAGGGGTCAGGATCACATCGTTCACAAAGAGACTCAAAAACTGTGCAGCCAACAGCGCCAATCGCGGCGGGACGGAGATTAGCAGGCGCTTCACGCCGATGGTTTCGCCGATCAATCCCACAAGTTCTTTGAAGGTGTATGCATCGGGGCCAACAGCATCGATCACATAGTTTTCCTTGCTGTACACACCTTCCGCAGCGAGGTCTGCTAGGTCTTCAATGTACACAGGCTGAATTCCGTACGACCCGTCACCGGGGATGAAGAAGATAGGAAATCGGCGCAAGAGGAATGCGATGTTGTTGATGAGGATGTCTTCTTTTCCAACTAATACTGTAGGGCGCAGGATCGCGTATGACAAACCCGAATCCATAACCGTTTTCTCATTCGCGGCTTTGCCCCAATAATAGGGCAGATGTGAATCAGCAGAGGGGTTGGCGATGCTAATGTGTACAATCCGCTTCACACCAGCTTTTACAGCAGCATTAACCAAAATTTTTGTGTTCGTCACGGCTTTGGGCTGTGTGTTGCTTCCTTTATCAAAGCGCACCCAATATGTGTTGACTAACACATCCACACCGCGCAAATTATTTTCTAATTCAGCAGGGTTCTCAAAATTCAATGGGAATGCTTTTATTTTTCCACCGAACGGGTCAGGTCGGTTGGGGTGGTTGGTGAGCGTGATGACTTCCTCGCCGCGTTCCAATAAACGTTTGGCAATGTATTTTCCAGAATAACTGAATGCGCCTGTCACTGCAATTTTCATTTCAATACTCCCAAAATGGATTTGACATTCCCAAGCCCCAGCTTTTCCAACCTCACAACTGCTTTCGTCAGGCTGTCTATGGCATCGAAGAAACCCTGCAATGCCTGCAAGCGCTCGTAGACGAATTGAACCTCCGCTTCATTTCCTGAGACCGAGCCTGCTTCCAGTTTCTCGAGCATTTCCTTCACCGAACGAAGTGACCTGTCGAACTCGCTGTTCTGCCTTTCCTTCAAGATCGAGCGGATGGATTGATAGAAATCGCTTTCGGCTTCGTAATAATCCTTTCGGTCTGCAAGCTTGGAGGATCGATGCACGAGACCCATACGAGCCAGTGTCCGTACTTCGGTGCTGACTGCGCCTTTGGTGAGGCCTGTCTCCCGTACGATTTCATCTAATGAAAGAGGGGAGGGGGAGAGATATAGCACGGCGAAAATCGCGCCCATGCCTTTGGGAAAGCCCCAGAATCGACTGATCTGGCTGAGGCTTTCAGTGAAATCCTGCTTGAGTTGGGTGAGTCTGGTTGTCATGGCTTGTGTTTAGAATGTTTAGTAATTACTAAACATAGTATATGTCAAATGGTTTTTGCTGTCAAGGACAAAAAACCGCCGTGAAATACGGCGGTCTGTACTGCGAGATTTATCTCGTAAATGGTTTGGCTCAAATACAACTGCGACATAAATGTCGCGGTACGAGGTTATTGCTGAATGTAGAACATCTGGAACAATTCCGTTCCTGTCTTGCCCTGCGCTTCGTTTAGATATGTTTGGATCGGCACACGCAGAACGATATGCTCGGTTTCGTTTTTCTCGAACCAGAATTCCACGAAGCCATAATTTGGACCCTGCATCTCCTCACGGGGGATTTGGATAATTATTTCCAAGACCTGCGCCATCCAATTTCCAAACTCTTCTGTGGCTGTCAAATCATCCACTGGCAGGCGGACGTAGAAATCGGTTTCCATCGCGCCAAAAGTGGAATGCCCATCCGCAAAGATGCAGTCCTCGCCAAAAAACGTGGCGTGAGAAGTGGCTTGTTCATTCAAGGCGCGAATGACAGCATCCACTTTTTCTGTTAATTCAGGTGCATCGTGATAAGTCCAGGTAAATGCACAGTCCCCAGAGGTTGGAGTCAGAGTTTCTACAACATCCGTAATCGTTGCTTGGGCTGTTGTAGCAATCACTGGAACGGAAGTCGCATCATCCTGTGTCGGCGCGTTTACATTTTGCAGCGCAACAAAGGCCGCGGTTGCAGACAAAACAATACCAATGATCCAGTTCCGTTTGTGTTTCATTCTTTTGGTTGAGTTTCCTGCACTTGAAAACAGGGTATTATTCGATAATCGATATTATCTCAGGGGACATCAGTAGGCACGTCCGTGGGCTCTTCCGCTGGGGCTTCGGTAGCGACCTCGGTTGGATATTCCTCAGGTGGGTTGGTTGGATATTCTTCAGATGAATCAGTTGGGAAACCCTCGTCATCCGGGCTGTAGATAAACCACTCTTCATCCTCGAAATCAGGGAAATCTTGCGGGTCGGGGAGCTCATCCAGAAATTCAAGCAACTCGGGGTTGTCTTCAATCCAATCCTCAATCAGATCCTGGTCAATTTCCTGAATTTCTGAAAGCTCGCCTTCCTCATCAATAAAGGCCGATTCTCCATCAGTCAATTCAACTTCTTCGCCGTCTTCGTCTTCCAGACTGCAATGACCTTCTAGGCAGGATGCCCTCAGACGATTTGTCTCAGGATTAAACTCCACGCTTAGCAAACTGCCACGAACAGATGCAACACCGGATGGCGTTTTCACATCCAGCGAACCGCCATTTAATAAAACATACACTTTTCCAAAAAGAAGTTCAAGAGTTGTTTTTGGTTCACCGTTTACATCCGTGATCTCTGGGAAAGTAAACGACGAATTGGGGCCCACGCGAATGATCGTGCCTTCCGGGGTTAAGTCCAGGCGGGCGCGGCTGTCGGTGTCAGTCTGTATACCGCCGCCTGCGATGATCTTCATGCCGACAGTGGCGGATGCGTATTCTTCATTGGATGTGCTGCGTGCGGAAACAGTGTTCTCGATTTCAGATACAACCGCTTCACGCCCCGCCTCGGCCAGTTCGCTGTTTTCTGGTGACGTTGCCGCCTCTGCTGGAGACTCTGTCAGCGCGGGGGCTTGAGTGGATTCGGTTTCAGTGGGGAATGAACTGGTTGAACAGGCACCCAGCAACAAAGTCAGAAAAAGAAGCGTGGATATTATTTTTTTCATCTAGTAATTTTTACTCTCCATTTATTTCAAAATATCCGCGGCGGCAGATGCCATCAGCGCCACGCCATTGATCAAGGCTTGTTCGTCAAAGTCAAATTTGGGGTGGTGATGGCTGTAATCCAAATTCTTTTCTTTGTTATTCGAGCCGATGAAGAAATAACAGCCATCCACTTTTTCCTGCATGAAGGCCATATCTTCCGCACCCATGGTGAGGTAGCCCGCTGTATCCAGCTCTGTGTCCGGTAATGTTTTACGCGCGATGGCCTGAACTTTTTCTGTAACAGAATCATTATTAGCCAGCGCAGGTGTGACGCGAATGATTTTGACTTCTGCTTTGCAGCCCATGGCTTCGGCAATGCCGTGCACAACCTGCTCCACACGTTCAAGCACAAGTTTGCGAACTTCAAGATCAAAAGTGCGGATCGTGCCTGAGAGTTTTGCTTCCTGCGGAATAACATTGAAGGCTGTACCCACATCCACTTTGGTAACACTGACAACTGCCGTATGCAGCGGAGAGACGTTGCGCGAGACAATGGTTTGAAGCGCCGTGATGATTTGTGCAGCGGCGGTGACGGGGTCAATTGTGGTGTGAGGTGCGGCTCCGTGCCCGCCCTTACCTGTCAACTTGATGTGAAATTCTTCTGCACCAGCCATAACAGGGCCCGATGCAACGCTTACCCAGCCAAGCGGTTTTTCGTTCCAAAGATGCATCGAGAGAGTCATATCTACTTTCGGCCCGTCAAGCACACCGTCGCGCATCATCATTTCTGCGCCGCCGCATTCTTCACCATTGAATCCCTCTTCAGATGGCTGGAAGCAAAATTTGACATTACCAGCCAATTCATTTTTATGTGCGTTCAATATTTTTGCAACCGTTAATCCCATGGCGGTGTGACCATCATGTCCGCAGGCGTGCATGACGCCCGGGTTGGTGGATGCATATTCAGCATTTGTATCTTCGATGATCGGGAGCGCGTCCATATCAAAACGGAGCAGAACAGTGGGGCCCGGCTTTGCGCCTTCGAGAAATCCCACCACGCCAGTTTTTCCAACACCCTTGGTCACTTCGATGCCCAGGGCTTCGAGTTCCTTGGCAACTATTCCACCTGTACGGATTTCTTTAAATCCAAGCTCCGGGTGAACATGAAAGTCACGGCGCATGGCCTGAGTATAGGGAA
Source organism: Candidatus Villigracilis sp. (assembly GCF_057083605.1). Taxonomy (NCBI): domain Bacteria; kingdom Bacillati; phylum Chloroflexota; class Anaerolineae; order Anaerolineales; family Candidatus Villigracilaceae; genus Candidatus Villigracilis; species Candidatus Villigracilis sp. The sequence goes on from NZ_JBXMTI010000043.1 coordinate 77,332, forward strand.
AAAGTTCCTGTGCTTGTTTCAAAAAGTCGGTCATCATGTCTCCTTATTTATTTTCCATGTCCTGGAAATATGGTTTTGATCTTATGTTTATGGATTGTATCCCAACTTGTCCTTGAAACAACATCATCTTCAGGCAGCATAAAAAGCGGATGCAGATCGCCTGTGAAAGCAAAGCCTTCATCGAGGATCAAGGTGACACTATCATCGCTATGCCCCGGCGTGTGGATGATCTCTCCCTGCAGGCCGATGCCTGCCAGGAATTTTCGGCTCTCTCCCACCTGCAAACTGATACTGTCATTCGTTGTAATGGGTACGTAGGGATAGTTTTTCGTCTTGAAGAACTCCGTCATCTGAGGGACGAAATCAGTTTGTACATCCAGAAGAATATGTTTGAGGCCGAGGTTTTTCAGTTCTTGGGTCATGCCCGCGTGATCGGGATGAAAATGGGTGGCGAGGAAATATTTAATATCCTGAATCGAAACCCCTTTACGTTTCAGTTCCGCGGAAAATTGTGGGAGCGTCCCCGGCCAGCCGCAATCGACAAGTAACTTCCCGCCTTTGATGTCAATTGCATAATAATTGGTGGATTGGTAACCGACGTTGATGATGTTCATTTGTTAATAGGTCAAACGTCGAAAGTCGAAAGTCATGCGACCTTTGACGTTTGACAATTGAATTAGGTATAGTTCACAACCCTAAATTTTTCTTCATATCTCGGATTTTCTTCGGTACTGTCCTCTGCGCGGCGGGATTTGAAACGTTCGATCAGTTTATCAACATCCTGCACCTGGGTCTTGTGCTCAAGGATTGCTTTGAGTTTGATATCCCAGGTATCAGTCACATCAATTGTGGTGTTGGGTTGGCTGGTGAGCGAACACCAGACTTCCTTTGGCATATGAGGCTGAAAGCCCTGTTCGATCAATTCGGGAAAATATGCGATGTTGTCTGCGGCGGGGAAGACGGCATCCAGGACAACTTGTCCGCAGGCTCGATGATCGGGATGGTTTATGCCATAGATTGCAAAGAGGTTCTGTGGGTCGCAGGTGACCAAGATATCTGGCTTGTGTCTGCGAATTTCGCGGACAATGTCACGGCGGAGGTCAAGGCTTGGGATGAGGTAGCCATCTGGCAGGTCCAGAAAGAGAGGCAGGTTGGCCCCGATCACTTTGGCGGCATTGGCTTGCTCCATATGTCTGATCCCGCATAAACTTTCAGGGGTCATTTCCGGGTGAGTGGTTGGGTTGAAGCCTTTATCTCCGCAAGTTAAGAGAACGTAAGTGATGTCATGCCCCGCTCTTGCCCAGCGTGCCAATGTCCCGCCGCAAAAAAATTCTGGGTCATCGGGGTGAGCCAGAATTACCAGAATTTTTTGGAATGTTGTCCAGTTTTCAGGTTGCAGAGTCATCGTTTACGAATTACGGATTACGAATTGCGCATTCCATAATTCGTAATCCGTAAAATTAGTTTTTGTTATTGCGCGCTTTTCCGCAGGTGCATCCGCCGCCTTCGTGACGGTCACAAGGAGCTTGAGCTTTGCGCCTTAGAGCCTCGAGCTCATCCCAGGGTTCAATTTCTTCGCGCGAGAAAGTCATATGCTGTGGGCGGTCTGTGCCGCTTTCGATCAAGACCACAACTTTTTCGCTCATGGGAATTACATCGATCACCTTGCCTTCGCCTTTAGGTGTGACCACACGCTTGTTACGCTTGGGAAGGGTTTTGCGAGCCGCTACGTACTGCTCATATTCATAGATGAGGCAGCAGCGCAGGCGTCCGCACATGCCGGTGATCTCGTTGGGCGTGAGCGAGATGCCTTGTTCCTTTGCCATCTTGATGGAGATGGGCGAAAAGTCTGTCAGGAATTTCGAGCAGCAACGCGTCTCGATCCCACACGCACCCATGCCACCGAGGATTTTCGCCACGTCGCGCGGACCGATCTGCCGCATCTCAATGTGCGTGGTGGGATACAACTCATGCATATCCTTTTTGAGCGACTTCAGGTCAACTTTATCTTCGCTCTCTGTGCTAAATAGAAAAGCGAGACGCGAGCCATCGTAGTTGTATTCAGCGGCCACGATCTTGACCTCTTTCAGATCAAGTTCAGAGGCGCGGGCGCGGCAGTTGATCATGGCTTCGGTCTGTTTGGCCTGCCATGATTGCTGGAGGAGCAGGTCACGCGGGGTGGCGCGCCTCTCCACGGATTTCCAGCCGCCCTCGGGTTGCGGAGGCGTTTCCTGCACTCGCTGCACCACCTCACCGAGGTGTTTGCCGCGTGAAGTATCCACGATGACATGCTCGCCGACGCCCACATCTGGCACGGCGTTTGAATTAAAGTGATAGATCTTGCCGATTTTGGTAAATCGTACACCGATAATGTTAGTTTCCATGAGCATAATTATACCGTAGAGAAAGGAGGCGGGAGTGGTGAATAGTGGATGGTGCAAAGCCAGGAAATTCTTAACGTGAATTACGCGAATGTGCGAATTGTTCGAATAAACCCTGAAAAACTCTTCTGAACACAAAGTACACAAAGGACTTCTTAGGAGTTTCGTTGAGCTAAAAAGAAAGCCCCTGAAGAAATTTTCTTCAGGGGCAAACGTTAACTACTACGTGCAGCCAATCGCTATTCAACAATATTGATCGGCAGAGTGTTATTTGCGCCGAGCGCAGCCACGGATACCTTTGCTGCCAGCTTCTGCGAAATTTCTGTAAAGACTTGCGCTACTACCGAATCAGGATGGGAAACAACAATTGGCTTGCCGCTATCCCCACCGATGCGTACATTTTGATCTATCGGAATTTTTCCGAGGAAGGTGGTGTCGGTGGCTTGTGCCAATTGCTCGCCACCGCCAGAGCCGAAGATATCCATGCGGGTTCCATCAGGCAGGTCAAGGTAAGACATGTTTTCAATGATGCCGAGGATGGGCACTTCCAACTGCTTGAACATGTTAAGTCCGCGAGATGCGTCTTCAATGGAGACGAGTTGAGGCAAAGTCACTATGACCGCTCCGCTTAATGGAAGGGCCTGCGCAAGTGAAAGAGACGCATCACCGGTGCCGGGGGGGAGGTCAATAATGAGGTAATCCAATTCACCCCATTCCACATCGCCCAAAAATTGGCGGATGGCGGAATTGAGCATAGGTCCGCGCCAGATGAGCGGCTGACCGGGTTTGACCAGTAGGCCCATGGAGATCATCTTCAAGCCATATGCCTGGGCGGGTATGAGGCGCTGTCCATTAGGCGGCGGGAGTTTCTCCACGCCGAGCATGGTAGGTGTGTTGGGGCCGTAAATGTCCGCATCTAATAGGCCGACGCGTGCGCCAGCCTTTGCCAATGCCACAGCAATGTTCACTGAGACAGTGGACTTTCCGACGCCGCCCTTGCCTGAACCGACTGCAATCGCATTGCGGATAGGCATATTGACCAGTCCGCGCATGCGACCATCATTTGGCACATCCGAATCCATTTTAAGTTCAACGGTTTTCACGCCATCAACTGCCAGAACGACAGTTCTGGCATCCCTCTCGATCTTGACCCGGAATGGGCAAGCCGGGGTGGTGAGCATGATCGCGAAGGAAACTTTATCCCCGCTAATCTCAAGATTGCGGATCATGTTTAACGTAACAAGATCCTGGCCGAGGTCAGGTTCCTGCACTGTTCCTAAAGCCGCGAGCACGGATTCTTTTGTAATATTTTTTGCCATTTAGTTAAAAACCTCTAAACACTAAGGACACAAAGGACCCGACGGAGCAGAGCTTAAACCTTTGTGCTCTTGGCATCCTCTGTGTCTAATTTAGTTACGCGGTAGATGCGGCAGCGGCGGCATCAGCCTTGGCGGCTTTAGCGGCTTCCTTTGCCTTGCGGGCTTCCTCTTCGCGGGCAAAATTCTGCGGGCGAATGCTTTCATAATATGAGGAAGGCTTGAGTAATTTTTCCATGTCGTAAACATTGCGTCCGTATGAAGCAATGTCGAAATCGTGATCCATCTTGATCGCATCAAACGGGCAGTACTCGGCGCAAAAGCCGCAGTTCATGCAGATATCTGCATCGATGTAAAACTCGGTTGGCTCAGGCACAGGACGGCTTGTAACGGGGTCGTTGCTTCGTACGATCCAGATGCATTGTGGCGGGCAGACCTTGGCGCAGATCCCACATGAAGTGCAGAGCACTTCTTTTTTACCTTCCGAATCCACGTTGTAAACAAGAAATGGAATGTAACGTGCCTCTTCAGGCAGGATCAAATGTTCTTCAGGATATTGAACTGTGAAGATACCTTTTGTATTTTTGCTGGAGCGATGCCTGATGCCTTCATCAGTGTTATAGCGCTTTTTTCCGCGCAGCCACCATGAAAGATCCTCGGTGTATGTAGCCCAGAATCGATCCCAGGTGACGCGCAGTGATTTTAGAAGTCCTAATCCATACATGGTCTATTCTCCTGTTACCTGTCCAGCTCGCCCATGACAATATCCAACATGGCAAGCAGAGCAACGAAGTCTGCGATCTTTGTGCCTACGCACATCTTCTCAAGCGCCGTCAGGTTGACGAATGACGGTGGGCGGACGTGATAGCGATATGGATTCGGTTTGCCGTTTGAAACGATGTAGAAAGCGAGTTCGCCTTTGGGTGACTCAACGCGACCATACGCCTCACCTGCCGGGACCCGCACCTGATACTGCGGTTTCTGAGAGTTGATCGGCCCCGCGGGTATTTGTTTTAGTGCCTGCTCCAAGATTCGCAGGGACTGTCGAATCTCGTCAAAGCGTATGAGATAGTTATCCATCATGTCGCCGTTGTAGCGGACAGCCACATCGAAATCAAATCGGTCATAAATGGAATAAGGATCCGCGCGACGCAGGTCATAAGGCACGCCAGCGGCACGCAACACCGGGCCTGTTACTGAATAGCGGATCGCATCTTCGGCGTTCAATACATGAATGTTTTTCAAACGCGCAACCAAGACCTCATTTTCGTTTAGGAAGCGTTCCATTTCGTCGGTCTTGGCGGGCAGGCGTTCGTAAACCAGATCCTTGAGCTTTTGCATTACATCATCTGGAATATCGCGAACAACGCCCCCAAAGCGGAAGTAATTGCACATCATGCGTGCGCCGGAGACGGCCTCGAAGATATCGAGGATCAATTCACGTTCTTCAAAGACATACAATGAAGGAGTATACATGGTTCCGAGGTCGTTCATCAACATGCCGATGAAGACGAGATGGTTTTGTATACGGGTAAGCTCAGCCATGATCACGCGGATATATTCCGCCCGTTCCGCTACGGGGACTTTCATCAGCTTTTCAACTGTGGTCACATAGCCAAAGTTGTTGCTCATGGAATTGAAATAATCCAGGCGGTCTGTGTAGGGAATATTTTGCAAATAAGTATTTCGTTCACCGATCTTGTCGTGGTTGCGATGCAGGTATCCCATTACAGGTTTGAGACCGATAATAGTCTCGCCATCCAGCGTGATCGCCACACGCAGCACGCCATGCGTTGACGGGTGATGCGGCCCCATGTTGACCACGATGTGGTCGGTCTTCATGCTGCCAACTTCATCTGTCGTTGAGTGACGTTCGAGAGAGGCGTAAAGATCCTCTTCCTTGTCTACTGTGTAATTTTCAGGGTCAAAACCCTTGGGGAAGTTCAAGTTATCGCGGAAGGGATTCTTTTCTTCCGCAAAGGTATGCTGCCCATCCGGCCAGCGGCTTTTGAAAGGCTTGGTCTCCTCTTCGAAGAAAGCTTCCTTCCAGTCCTTGCGCAGTGGGTGGCCTTCAAAGCCCTCCCACATCAAAATGCGGCGAAGGTCGGGGTGACCTGTAAATTTGATGCCGAATAAATCCCAGGCTTCGCGTTCCTGAAAATCGACGCCTGCCCAAAGATCATAAAGCGAGGGGACTTCAATCGGGTCAACGCGCTCAACTTGCACTTTGAAATAGAGGCCAGCTCCACCGGTGGTCTTATAAGCATGATAGACCACTTCCATTTTATTTTCAGCAATGTAGTCAACAGCGGTTACGGCAGTGAGCAGATCATAACCAAATTCATCGCGGATGGCGGTTGCCACTTCCACGAGGTTTTCTTTTTTAACGATGAAGCCTGTGTAGCCGGGGCGTGCGTCAGCGGTGACACTCTCCGGGAATCTGGCTGCCAGGTCAACGGTCGTAGTGAGAAGCGTGGTTGCCATTATGCACCTTCCTTTTCCGGGGCAGCGGCGGCTTGTTTAATTTCTGCACTGCGGCGCACATCGATCAAATCTGGTCCAAGAATTGGCATGGGCACGTAGTTCGCATCCTGCCTACCCTTTTCATACCAGCGGACTTTCTTGATGGACTGTTTGTCAATTTTTTCCTGCAACTTGATCAGCCCGGCGATTAGAGCCTGTGGGGTGGGGGGGCAGCCTGGGATGTAAACATCAACCGGCAAAAATTTATCGATGCCCGCAACCACGTTATAACCCTCCTTGAAAGGCCCTCCACTTGAAGCGCACGCGCCCATTGCCACAACATATTTAGGCTCGGGCATCTGGTTGTAGAGCCGAATGATGGAAGGAAGCATTTTCTTTGTCACAGTTCCAGATACTAGCATCATATCGGCCTGACGCGGGGTGGGGCGCATCACTTCCATACCGAAGCGTGCCATATCGTAGCGTGCCGTTTGCGCCGCGATCATTTCGATGGCGCAACATGCGAGGCCAAACATCAGCGGCCAAACCGATGAACGCCGTCCCCAGTTATACAGGCGGTCAATGGTGGTAATGGCTACAACGTGTTCCAGGTCTTCTGGAATGTTGTAGTTTGGCAAACTAAGTTTTTGTTTTTCCAACTTTTCATTTTCCATGAATGTTCTCCTCGAACCAGTCTTGATAGATTGCGTAAAGGATGTCGTCGTTCGCCAGAGCGGGGTCATCCTCAAATTCCGAAAGTTCAATCGTCCACGCATAAATTTGTTGCAGCGAAACTTCTTCGATATTCACATCTTTGTGCTGGCGACGAAGTTCCATCGCGATAGCATAGGTGGATTCCCAATTCAAATTCATTCGGTACTTTTCATCACAAGCGCCAATTATAGCAGTTAGGTCGCGGAAGTCAACTTAATTATGTAAAAATATATTTGCAAAAATAAAGAAGTGAGTATAATCACGCTGGATGGATGACAACCCCGCTTCTTGTTTAACGGTGACTTGATACTGTTTCGATAGGCTTTTTCTACTTTTCCCTGCTCCTTCGGGGGCTTAGCCCCCGAAAAGCCAAAGATGCGCCTAAAAACTTTCGATCGACTACTTACTATTCGCGAGATAAATATGATAACCGCCCGCCAAAAAGTCCTTGCCTACCTGAAAAAGACCCGCTCCGCCTCGGCGCGGGAGATCGCGCGCGCCTTGAAGATGTCTGCACCAAATGTGCGGCATCATCTCTCCGTCTTGTGCTCAGATGGACGAGTGGAGTTCACTGCCGTCAATCCGCGCGGAGGGAGGGGGAGGCCTGAGAAATTATATTCGCTGTCTCAAGCAGCTTTGGGAGATAATTTATCCGTTTTAGCGGATGCATTATTAGGTGAAAAAATAGACGCAGAAAAAATTGGAAGCAGAATAGCGCAATCACAGGGCTTGAACAGTTCTACAGGTGAGCCAATGGCAAAGCGCCTGGCAGTGCTAGTGGAAAAACTAAGTGAGATGCATTATCAAGCGAAATGGGAGGCCGGGGCGGAAGGTCCGCGTGTGATCTTTGGTCGTTGCCCATATGCAAAAGTGATCGAAAGGCATCCTGAACTGTGTAAAATGGATCTAGCCATGCTTCAAGAGGCCCTAGGTCACCCCATCACGCAAATAGCGAAAGGCGAAATAGCCTCGCATGGATTATGCCCATTTATTTTTATGGTGAGGTAGAACAATCATGAACCTGGCGATTTATGAATTTACTCAGGAAGAATTAAAATCCAACAAGCGTGGGTTTTTCAGCGACGGGCAGAAGAGGATGATAGAAGGGATGGCAGGCGGAATTCGCCGTACTCAATGGACAACAGCAAAAGTAGCTATTATCTTTCCAATTATTGGTCTGTGCATGGTCTTGGGTTTATCCCTCTCAAATGAAGATGCGCGAACTGCGCTTCTTGCAAGCCCGATAAATCTCATCGTTCTGGCTTTCCTTCTGCCTCTTATTATTGGCATTTTTACTTTGAGTATTTATTTCGCCAACAAGAGAGCAGATCGATTGGCAAACTCTGAATTGTCGATGGTCGAGGGTAAGGTTGAACTTGATGAAACCCATTCATCGAAAGCCGGTTCGACATATTATGTGATTTTAGGGAAAACCGAATTTGCCCTCCCTGAAGACGTCAGCGGAATATTTCAGGAAGGCGGGCTGTATCGCATCTATTATTGCGAAACACCCATGTTGAAATTGATCATGTCTTACGAAAAAATAAGTTAAACGAAATCTGTACTCAATCTATTACCGAAGTTTCTTTTCGTTTATTCTGGGGAAGGTGGGTTGATAACGGGTGGCCAATATTCTTTTTGCACAACCTCAATTTTTGCAGATTCTAAAAAACTCATTGCATTTTCATCGGTGCGGTAGGCCACGCTGTAAACAATGCGGGCAATCCCTGCGTTGATGAGTACCTTCGTGCAGTTGATGCACGGCAGATGTGTGACGTAACAGGTCGCGCCTTTGGTCGAGATACCATGCAGCGCCGCTTGGATGATGGCGTTTGTCTCCGCATGAATGGTGCGGACACAATGCCCATCCACCATCAAATGGCCAACTTCATCGCAATGCTCCTGCCCGGCAGGCGAGCCATTGAACCCTGTGGTCAGAATCCGTTTTTCCAGCACAAGCACACAGCCGACCAGAGCACGGTCACAGGTGCTCCTTTCGGATACGGCGTAGGCAATTTTCATGAAATAAGAATCCCAATCAGGGCGCATGGTCACCTCTTTATTGTTGGTATTTTAGGATTATACATGAATGTTCTTTGTATCATCAAAAAGGAGGTCTCATCATTTTGAGACCTCCTTTTGTATTTATTTACCTACTCCACGGTGACACTTTTCGCCAGGTTTCGCGGCTGGTCAACGTCCAGCCCGCGGAGGGCTGCAATATGATAAGCCAGGAGTTGGAGTGGCAATACTGTGACCACTGGTGATAACATCCAGGGCGCTTCCGGTACCCAGAGAATATGATCCGCCATATTTTTTACGAGTTCATCCCCTTCGGTTGCGATGGCGATCACTATACCTCCGCGCGCTTTGGCTTGCTGGATTTGTGAGATCATTTTCTCATGCCAGGGATCCTTTGGCGTAATACATAGAACGGGCATTTCCTCGTCAATTAGCGCAATGGGCCCATGCTTCATTTCACCTGCGGGGTATCCCTCGGCGTGGATGTATGAAATTTCTTTCAACTTTAACGCGCCTTCGTATGCAATAGGCATGTTGATTCCACGTCCGAGATACAGGCAGTGCTGAATATCCTTTAGGATATACGCTACTTTTTCAATTTCCGCTTCAGTGTCGAGAACTCTGCCTGCCAAGTCAGGAACAAGCCTCAGGTCCGATACGAGCGATCTGCGTTGTGATTCATCTAAAACGCCGCGCATGTCGGCAAGCAGGATGGCCAGCATATATTGGTCCACGAGCGGCGCAGTAAACGCTTTCGTAGATGCCACCCCCACCTCAGGGCCCGTCTGCATGGAAATATATCCATCCGCAATACGCATGGCCTGGGAGCCAATTGCGTTTACGATGCTCCAAATGATCGCGCCTTTGCGACGGCCTTCCTCCATTGCGGCCAATGTGTCTGCGGTTTCACCGGATTGGGAAATGGCGAGCACAACTGTATTACTATCAATGATCGGGTCACTGTAACGAAATTCAGAGGCGATCACTACTTCCACGGGCACACGGGCGATTTTTTCGATCAGATATTTTCCGACCATGCCAGCATATGCCGCAGTGCCGCAGGCTGTAATATAGATGCGCTGTATCCGTTTTGCAATTTCCGGGGTGAGGTTTAGTTCGGGCAGACGGATGCGCCCTTCCTGAAAATCAACACGTCCGGCCAGAGTATCAGTGAGTGCACGCACCTGCTCATGGATCTCTTTTTGCATGAAGTGACGATACTCACCTTTTTCAGCAGAGACTGCATCCCATGCGATGGTATGGATTTCAGGTTTTACTTCCACACCATCCAGCGTCTCAATACGGACCTTGTCTCGTGTGACAACGGCCATCTGCCGCGATTCTAAGAAGATCACTTTACGCGTATGTTCCAAAATGGCGGGAATGTCGGATGCAACAAAATTTTCATTCTCGCCCAGGCCGATCACAACCCCGCCTGCGTTTCCAATACGAGCCGTGACGATCTTATCGGGTTCATCGGTAGACATCAGCACCACAACGTTTGCACCTTCGATCTGTGTGAAGGTTTTTCGGGCTGCGCCTTCAAGGCTAGCACCGCCCGCCATCAGGTGTTCAGCAAGATGCACGATGGTTTCCGTATCTGTTTCCGAGTTGAAAGTTACTCCTTCGCTGGTCAATTCCTCTTTTAGTTCCAGGAAATTTTCCACGATGCCGTTGTGAACGACAACAACCTTCCCAGAATTTCCGACATGCGGATGCGCATTCCGCGCCGAAGGTGCGCCGTGCGTTGCCCAGCGAGTATGACCAATGCCAGGCGCGCCCTTCACAGGACTTTTATTTACAAGATCAATTAATTGGGATAACTTACCCGCGTCCCTTCGGACTTCGATCTGGTTGCCATTAATGACGGCGACTCCAGCTGAGTCGTAACCGCGGTATTCAAGCCGTTTAAGGCCATTGAGTATGATCGGCGTCGCATCACGCGAACCGACATAGCCGACGATTCCACACATGGTTGGGTTCCTCCAGGTTTTGATTAGATTTTGTCATTGCGATGGCAATGCACTTCCACAGGAAACAATTTCCGACAGAGAGTCGGAGTTGCTTCGCAGAGAGCGGTTCGCAATGACATTCTTTTGGCCATCCTTTATAGTTTTATCCGCAGGGTTACCCTTGCGGTGTTGAATATAAAGTTGATACTGGAGGGAAAGATGACCGGGTGATGGCACACCCGAAGGGCTTCCGCTGAACTTTCGATTTTCTTCCCTTGGTGGTTTCGATATGTTGCTTCGCAACTACTCAATTACCAAAGGAATTAACTTCATTTCGCAATGAAGAACCCTTATCCTCGTCATCCTTTTTACAAAGGATCATGCGCTGTCTTTCCCTAAAAAATGTTTCGGTTCACCTCCTGTATGTGAAAAATGATCAGGCCGGGATTATACCTGATTGCGCAGAATCAGGCCGGAGGTCCGGCCTGAGGCGTAGTATGTTGATTTTCCGATACTTATTGGGTCAGTTCTATTTCGGGCATGTTGTAGGTATCATAATTTTGATCATCATCGTATTTGATGACAATATTGCTTTGCCCGTCTGATTCAATTCGATAGCCTATGATCTGGCTGTGATAGCCGATTTCGGAATCGCCCCCATTTAGGTGAATTTCTGCGCCCGGCATGAGAATGGTGCCTTTTAATGTAGAGAAACTATCGCTGGTGATCACCATGCGGTTCTTGTTTTCGATGGTTGCGTAAATTAGCAGGCCGGCATGATCCCCGGCCAGAGGTGCGCTAAGATTTATGTAGGCGTTGCCGCTCCATTTAAGTTTTCCATCCAACACGAAGGTGACATTACCGCCCTCGAGTGAACTGCCGCCCTCTATGAGGAAATCTCCACCAATACAATAAACTCCTGCCTCAAGAAAATGAACACCGGGTGGGGGGAACGCGTCTTCGTCGTACGCTCCAGCACTCATCGTTGTTCCATCCTCTGAAACTTGTGCCACTTTATTGCCACATCCAATTGTTGGCATAAAAAATGGAGGCGGGTATGGAATTGGGATGCTGCTCGTCTTGGGAGGAAAGGGCGTAAGCAATTGCGGCTTTTGGATGTTCGCGCCTCCAACCACTGAGATTTCAAGACCCTCCTCCATGCGGATGCTGCCGCTTCCGTTTTGAATGAGGGCGCAATCGGGGTTGTTGGAGTTGACGAATATGCCGCCGCCGGTAATATCCAGGGTGGATTCGCCATGCACCCAGAATGCTCTTTCGTTATCGCAGTCACTTGTGGGAGCCAGGCTGATGATCGCATTACCATCCAATATTTCGGCAATCTCCGGTGTTTTGGTGCGGGAGACTGCCACTCCAGTAACGGTAACCTGTTGAATGCCGATTACACCTCCAAAATAAGTAGGTACATGATTGGTGATAATGACTTGAATATATTCCACGTCCCCGGCGTACTCCCCGGAAATGGGCGGGCTGAACACCTGCACCGTATTCGATACACCATTGTTATCGAAGCCGTTGTTCTTCGCGATATTATAAGTTTCTGCAACCCAGCTATTGCCTTTGATGCGCGCCAAAGCGCCGCCGAGAGCGGTCACATCGGCGGCGTTCTGGGTGCGTCTCTTCTCAAGGAAGGCGTTACCGCCATCTACTGCCAGGGCGGTAACGCCTATTAATCCTATGATAGAGAACACGATCACGATAATAGCTTGCCCCTTTTCTGCTTTTAGGAAACTCATCTTATTTCGTTTGTTCTATTGAAGGAGGTATCTGAATGACGTGGTTTTCGCTCTGGTCGTAGTTGATATCCAGCTGTGCGCTGCCAGCCGTTGCCATGGTGAAGCACATGATCTGACTGTTTAAGCCTAGGGATGATCCGCTGCCTTCCAGTGTACAGTGTGACGAAGGTGCCCAGATGGAACCTGTGAAGGAGGACCCATTATTGCCATTTATTGACAATGTTGATGTATTTCCGGGCGGGATGAAGAGCAGGATGTTTTGCAGGTCTTCAGGAGCATCAGGGTCATTGATGGCGTGTAGTTCAAGGTGGGAAGAGCCATTAAAGCTGACACCGCCATTGATGGTCGTAATCAATACGCCCTCCGTTTCTGGGTCGTGGCCATCGCCATCCAGATCGGAGGTTATTATCCAGCTACTAGTAAGGCTGAAATCGTCTTCAATACAATATACTCCCGGTAACATTTTCAGCGTGCCTGAGGGGGATGTGCTGGGAAAATCGCCGCTATAGTAGCCAGGGGATGCTGTGTACTCCGCTGGGCCACCGGTAATAACGCCTTCTTCATCCGGATCGATCACACCATTGTCATTAGTATCACACGAAGGATTTGGGAATATAAGTGGTGGAGGGCAGGAGTAGGCACTGCCACAGTAAGGATCTGGGTCTGGATCAAGCTTGCCAAGATTAGATGTTGGATCAATGCCTCCTACCACGCAAATCCCGTCTGCCGCTTCCATTTCAGCAGCGCCGCTCTGGTCGAAGGCAGTGGAGCAATCTGAATTGACGAATACGCCCGAACCGCCCACAACGCTCAATGAGTTACCAGCAACGGTAAATGGGTCATGGGGCCAGCCAACATCACCTTTACATCCACACATCAGGGAGATCATGGCCTGGCCGAATTCAGTGGGGCTCACATAGCTGGGCTTTGCCTGCGCGATTGCTTTGACCCTGTTGGTCATTTGTTGGATGCCGATTACTCGCGCAAAAGTGGTGTCAATGGTGGATATGATCGTCACCACTAAATATTCGGAGTTTCCTTCGTAGTCACCACAGTGTGCGTAGTCGGGCCTTGGAATCGGTCTTGGTTCATCGCATCCATATACTTCAACATTGACCATGGGATCACTGAATTGTTGATCAGCGAAATCGTCAACGAAGTCATTTTCTCCGGCGATGGCAAGTGCAGCGGGTTTCCAATCTTCATCACGGACCTTTGCCCGGGCGGCAGCTAGAGAGGCTGTATCTGCTGCGTTTTGTGCGTGACGTCGGTTTGAGAAGGCGAGGCTGCCATCCACGACAAGCGCGGTCATGCCGATTAGGCCGATAATGGCAAACACGATAATAATGATCGCTTGTCCACGCTCGCTCCTGGAAATTTTGATTCTGGTATTTTTCATTTCAACCTCTATCTTTCGTGGTTAGGGGCATGTCGGCTGGAGAATAGTGTTGGTGACGCTGGCGCTTAGGTTGATCGTATTGGAACCGATCATTGGGCCGACAAGCGGAAAGGTTATGGGGTGAGCAAAGGTAATGGTTACCGTAATAGAATTCGGATCTGCGGGATCTGGTGCTACAGCGGTTAACCCTTCGCACGCAACCCCATTATCGAGAGTAACTGTGATATTGGCGTCTGGGTCAATATCAACTACATCTGAGGCTGCGGCTTGGGCACGAAATTTTATGCCATCCTCGTCTGTCGGATTAATGGAGCCGTAAATAGCGCCTTCCTGGGCCGCATCGCGGATCGTCACATACTGGAAGAGCGCCAAGCTGAATTCCACTGCGCCAAGCAGCAGGAGCAAAATGATCATGAGGCTGATAGCAAGTTCCACCAGGCTTTGCCCGGATTGGTTCCTTTGATTAGGTTTCATTTTGCATATCCTTTTAGCTTACGGATTATTAAGTGGTCCGCATCCAATTTCATCGAAGGTGATGTTCATGTCAGTGACTGTGATGCCGCTTTTGGTAAAGAGCATGACAATTTCGGTACTGCCTGTAATGGTCCACGGAGCAGGTGTGCTTGATGGGTTGGGGAAAGTTGCCGAACCATCCTTGTCACTGCCAGACCAAATTGTTGTACCTGCAGGGAGTTCCACTGCAGCCAAATATCTGTTTCCGGCTGTGTTCCAGCTGACGATGATGGTGTCGATGTTTAGGGTTCCAATATCGTTTGTAATCATCCATGTTACCGAATTGCCGGAGTAAACTGGCGCTCCTAAAGACAGAGTCCCTGTGTTGCAAATGTTTGATGGAACCGTGACGGAAGGCAGGTTGGACGATGGGATCGTTGAAGCTCCGTCCATTGCTGTGGCTGCGGTAATTGTGTTTGTGACCTCATTCGACGATACATAACTGTTTTGACACGAAGTTGACGCGCCTGGAGCCAGCGGGGAGGTTCCTGCGCACGCGAAGCTTCCCATCAGGCTGGAAGTGATTGAGTATGGCGAGGTCAGTGGTTTACCACCCGTGTTGGTGATGGTATAGGTGAAAACGATGGTAGTGCCAGACTGGGTGATCACTGTAGGATCTGCAGTCAGGCCGAGGTTGAACCGTGCATCGGAGTATGTAATAACTGTTTCGCTGGTGGGATTGGAGGTAACCGTCTGTGCGCCAAACACAGCAGAGGCCGTACCTGTATTGACAATCGAACCTGCATCGACATCAGTTGCGGTAACCTGGTATGTTCCTGTGCAGTTTTTCGTTTGCCCCGGGTTCAGGCTCGACTGGTCGGAACAAGTGATTGTAATTTTATCGTCGGTGACTGAGAATGGAGAAGAAAGGGTGACGTTGCCTGTGTTGGTCAAAACGTACGTATAATCAATATTAGTTCCTGCAGGAATAGTGGTAGCGGGAGATACTGGCTCAGATGGCGAGCCACTGACCGTTGCGGATAGCGCAGCGGTTTGGGTGACAGCGACGCTGGCTGTGGCTATATTCGAAGAAACCGAACTGCCGTTGTTTGCTGTTGCTGTCGCTGTATTAACTATTGAGCCACCGGTATCATATTCTGCCTGGCTCACCGTGTAAGTACCGGTACAGTCAATTGAATCACCCGCTGCTATTGTTGTAGATGGACAACTAACCGCTGCCACTTTGCTGTCTGTGACACTTAATGAGTCTACGGGTAACCCACTATTGTTGAGGATCGTATACGTGTAGGTAATTACCTGATTGGGAAGTGTAACAGTGGTCGGCGAGGTGCTGATCAGGAGCACCAGCTTGGTGGTGTAAACGGTTGCCGTTGCGGTGTTGGATTGATACACTTGTGTGTTGTAGGTAGCGCTTGCAACTGCCTGGTTAATAACACTTCCGTTGTTTATATCATTGTCCGTGATCTGATAATCTGCGAAGCAGGCTGTACTATCGCCAGGCGCCAGAGGGCTGGTCGCCCCTGAACAATCCACAGTTGCAATTTTATTGTCGGTAACGCTAAATGGTCCCGACAGGCCTACGTTTCCGGCGTTTTGAATAGTGTAAGTATAGTGGATGTTGGTACCCAGGGCCGAGGCTGCTGTTGGGGAAGCGCTCTTGCTCAACTCGAGAGCAGGCTGTGGGTCTGCAGTAATTGTGCAATCTTTAGAGGGGGGGAATGCTATCCCATTCGCCAGGGCAATAGCGGTGCTCATGACAGAACCGTTGTCCAGGTCGGCCTGTGTGATCTGATATGTGCCATTACAGGTCGCCACGGCTCCCGCAGGCAGCGGATCGGGGACTCCCGAACAGGAGGTTGCGGCAATGGTATCAGTAATGGAAAAAGGTCCAGCAAGTTCGCCTGCGCCCGTATTCTCCAAAGTGTAGGTGTAATTGATCGTTTCGCCGAGGGTTGTATAAAGGAGCGGTGAACATTCGACCGAATTGAGGGCGAGATTGCCGTTTTGGCTGCCTTCCCAATACCCAGGCACTGCCGTGACAGAGATGGAAACAGATGCAAGTATAGTGCGTTCACTTTGAGATCTGATCTCAAATGGTTCTAGCGGCACAATTGGAACGATCGGCTGCCAAAGCGCTGAAACCTCTACAATGATGCGATCTCCATTCGCGGGACTAGTGTAAACACCGCAGTCAGGATCAGCGGGGTTTAATGGAAGCGAGCTACCATCAGCGCTATCCAAGCCGGCATCGTAGGAAATGTTGATTTCCTCAAAAGTATTGATGAAGCCTACGTTGCGGGCCGCGCCCTCAATCCCATCGCAATCCTGATAATAAGGCACCCCGTTCGGGCCATTACCCGTAGCTGAACCATAACGAGCGGCCTGGCGCGCGGCTGTCACTGTGGATGCATAAATGAATAATAGCCGTCCGGTTTCCAATAAACCGTAAAGCAATGTGAGTAGGATCGGAAGTGCCAGGGCAAATTCCACCATAGCCTGCGCGCGACTCTTTTTGTATTTATTGGGGCATGATATGTTCATACGATCATCCTGTCTTATTATTTCTATACTAATGAATAGTCTTTTCAAATCCTACTTTGGCACTATGTTAATGATCCAGTTTGGAAGGAATATAATGAAGAATGCGCTTAAGATCAAAAAAGGACCATAAGGCATAAATACCATAAATACATTTTCTTTGTACTTGCGAACCACCAGCATAAAAGCCACTAGCAATAAACCAAAAACGCCGCCAAGCAAAACCCCTAATAACAGGCTGAACCAGATCAGCGGCCACCCAAGCGCAAAACCCAAAATGGTGGCAAGGATAACATCACCAGCGCCAAGAGCCTCTTCATCATCGGCTTCCAATCCTCTTGCCCGCAGACGATTCGCCCGCAAGCGTGAAAAAAGTACGCCGAAATAGTACAATGCAAGCATGATCAAAAATCCGCCGAGTCCACCTAAAAGGGTGATTACAAGCCCATTGGAAAGCAGGCCAACTGCCAGCGCGAGTAAAGAACCGAAAACGCTGGTGGGATGCAGGATCAGGCGGTGTTCCATGTCGATCACAAAGACCACGCCAAAATAAGCGATTAAGAGCAGGCCAAGCGCATATCCAACTCTTGATGAAGGTTGGAGCCACGTGTAAAGGCTGACTGCCAGAAGGGCTATCTGCACGAACCACAGCCGTGATTTACGTTTGTGCCCATTGACGCACGCTTGAAATAGCAAATAGTCTTTCCAACTGAAAGGTGCGCCGCATTGTGGGCAGGTTGGCTGGCTAAATCGCCTTGTAACAGGAAGGACATCCGCCAGATAATTTATGATTAATCCGGCGAACCATCCAAGCAATATCGGTACAATAAGCGATATAGACATCTAAAATTATTATAATTCTAATTATTGGGCGATGCAAAGCAGGTATTTGATGTAAGCGAACTGTAATGTTTCGGCGGAATTCAAATGACCGCCTTACAAACTTGATGGTTTTCGAGGAGAATCAAAATGGAAGAATTTGTTATTGAAGGCGGGATACCTCTGCGAGGGGAAGTAACGCCCTCTGGAAATAAAAACGCTGCACTACCTTTGCTGGCAGCATGTTTATTGACTGAGGAGCCAGTGGTGCTTCACAACATTCCACAGATCCGGGATGTGCTAGCCATGCGAAGGTTGATCGAAAGTATCGGCGCCCAAGTGGATGAATTGGATGCGAATACCTGGCGCATTACAACTCGTGAACTGACCGCTTCAAACCTGGACCCAGACCTGTGTCGCCGCATCCGGGCTTCTATCCTCATTGCGGGCCCGGTCCTGGCTCGCTCCGGGGCAGTGCGCCTGCCGCCTCCAGGCGGGGATGTGATTGGACGTCGCCGTTTGGATACGCACATCCTGGCTTTACATGCTCTTGGTGCAAAAGTCAATTATGACCGCATATTTGATATTGAAGCCTCTGAACTCCGCGGCGCCGATATTTTATTGGATGAAGCCAGTGTCACTGCCACAGAAAACGCCGTAATGGCGGCTGTGCTTGCCAAAGGAAAGACCCAGATCCGCAATGCTGCCTCCGAGCCTCATGTGCAGGAGCTGTGTCATTTTCTAAATTTGCTGGGGGCCCAGATCGATGGCATTGGCTCGAACACTTTGCACATTACAGGTGTTACGCACCTACATGGCGGCGAATTTACGATCGGCCCCGACCTGCTGGAAGTGGTTAGTTATATTGGAGCGGCAGTTGTGACTCGCGGGGAGATCCGCATTCGCAATGCGGGTGTTCAACACCTTGAAATGGTGCGGCAGGTCTTCCATCGTTTAGGAGTCCACTGGCAGGTGGAAGGAAATGATTTGCTAGTCCCAGCCGAGCAATCTCTTAAGATCATCTCCGACCTCGATGGGGCTGTACCTGAGATCAAGACCAACGTCTGGCCCGCCTTCCCAACCGACTTGACCAGTATCGCTATCACGGTTGCAACTCAGGCATCTGGCTCGGTGCTTTTCCATGATTGGATGTTCTCAGGCAGAATGTATTTTACAGATAAGCTCGTTGGTATGGGTGCGAGGATCATTTTGTGCGACCCGTATCGCTGTTTAATTCAGGGTCCAACGCAGCTTTATAGTGAAAAACTGGAAAGCCCTGATATTCGTGCAGGCATGGCGCTTTTGCTGGCGGCCCTTACAGCAAAAGGAACATCCAAAATTCGCAACGTTATTCAAATTGAAAGAGGATATGAGCGAGTGGATGAGAAGTTACGATTATTGGGTGCTAGAATAGAACGGGCAAGTGAATGAAATACAAAAATACAGAAGCCGCGATCCATCGCGGCTTCTGTATTTTAAAACATCATTGCTCTCTTAAGGTACTACGATGACTTCTTGTTTGATCTTGACGACAAACAGGTGATTATCCCCGACGCGATTGTTGACATAGCCGGATGCGTTACTGGAAGAACCGTCCGAGTAGGCAATCAATGCGTATGCATAAAACTGGCCTTTGGGGATGGAAATGACACGTTTTTCATTTTTAGCCAGCGGGGAGATGCCGGGTATAAATCCGCATTGTGCAAATGCGTTTGGTGTACCCAGCCATAGGGATACAGTTGCCGTTCCTCCAGATTCATTTTCCAACCGTATAGATGATTGGGGGCCGGCTTCTGCGATATTCATTATTCCGTCACAGGCTCCGGCGGCGGCTTTTTGGGTGGTTGTCGGACTAGCCACATCCTGAGTTGGTAGAGGCGCGGGCGTAAAAGTGGGTAATGAAGTTGGGCTGGGGGTTTCTGTAGGCGGCAATTGGGTAGCTGTTGGGATGGCCAATTGAGTCATTGCCACCATAGTCCATGCTGCTGCTACGGCAGTTCCTTCAACTTCTGCAGGCGCTAATGTGGGAGTACCTTGCGGACCACATGCGGTCAGTAGTACTGCAACACCTAAGATGACTGGTAATATTTTTTTTAGCATATATTTCTCCATTTCATATCTTGGTTCAATTGTTATTTTTAATACCGATTCGGTCTTTGAAAATATTTATTACTATTTCCTGATCGTTGGCTAATGAAAATGCGCCGGTGAATTGCCTGCCGCCGACCCATGCAACATAAGTGTATTTACCGGCTGGCGCCCTTGCATCCACATATCCCTTTACCGGGTATTCAAGGATTGTTATAAATCCTTCGCTGGTTACGCACCGTAGGGAAATGTAAACATCCACTTTGGCCTTGTTGATCAGGGTAATGCCACCATAAGGCAGATGGGGCGGTAATGTACCATAAAAAAGTGGTTGAGCCGTACCCGCTGTGGCACTAAATGCAGGGTTTGGCGTGGCACTTGCTGTCAATGCGGATTGTGCTGGGTCGAATCCTGGGGTTCCATTATTTGCCGTTACTGTGCCGGTGCCTAAGGTCGCGGTTAAAGTAAGTAAAATTGGATTTTGCGTTTCAGTGGGCGTGGCTTGTGTCGCTGTCACAGTGGCGGTGGTGATAACAGGTGTTTCACTTGGCAGGATCGTCGCTGTGGATAAAGATTGCAGCGTTTGCTGTGAGAGGATCGCGGCCGTAGCTTGAAGATCTTCTTGTGATATTGGAGTTGGATTGTTGGTTTCAGGCTGCAAGCTGGCTGGCAGGCATCCACTTAGCAGTATGGAAAGCGCAACCATCGTAACAAGCGTTTTTTTCATAGCCAACTCCTCGATGTAGAGCTTAGTTTTGACTGATGACATCCATGAATTGCATGACCACTTCGCGCAGCATACGTTCGGGCAGTGCGCCAACCTGGCGGTGTACAACCTTGCCACCTGAAACAAACAGCAATGTGGGGATGCCTTGAATGCCAAATTTTTGCATCCATTCGGAATGATCATCTGTGTTGACTTTCGCCACGATCAATTTGCCTTCCTGCTCCCTGGCAAGTTTATCGAGTGTGGGTGCGATCATCTTACAGGGATTGCACCACGGCGCCCAAAAGTCAACAATTACTGGCAGCGGTGATTGCATTACAACTTTTTCGAAGGCTTCATCTGTGATATGAATAGGTTCACTGGACATATTTTCTTCCTTATATATTATTCCATTACTTTTATCGTTTTCTTTATTTAGCCGATGGAGTATAACATAAAATCCCTGATATAATCGCGGCTCATGAATAGCCTATTATCGCGTTGGAAAGACGGACTCTCGCGCACAAGCAAAGCCGCATTCGGACAAATTGCATCCATCCTTGGCACATCTGAAATCAATAATGAAACATGGGATGATCTTGAAGCCCTGCTGATTCAAGCGGATTTGGGTATTGATACCACGACCTCTGTTTTGGATTCTCTCAAACGCCTCACGCGGACCCAAGGCCTGATCCGCGCCAATGAACTTTTTTCTGCGCTGAAAAGGGAACTGCGTTCTCGCCTTGAAACGCCGCCTGCTCTAAATTTGGATCATAAGCCAACCATTATCCTGGTTGTGGGTGTTAATGGTTCTGGTAAAACTACAACGATTGCGAAGCTGGCATCGCGTTTTAATGCCAGTGGAAAGAAACTCCTACTCGGCGCTGCTGATACCTTCCGTGCCGCAGCGATTGACCAGCTTCAGGTTTGGGGTGACAGGCTAAAAGTGGAAGTGATCGCAGGTGCTCCTGAGAGCGACCCCGGTGCAGTGGCATATAATGCAGTTCAAGCTGGAGTCGCCCGCAGTATAGACATCGTCATGATCGATACGGCGGGACGTCTGCACACCCGCTTCAACTTGATGGAAGAATTGAAAAAAGTAAACCGAGTGGTAGGCAAAGCGCTTGAAGGCGCTCCGCACGAGGTCTGGCTTGTGTTGGATGCAACCACGGGTCAGAATGCATTGCAGCAGGCCCGTTCATTTAAAGAAGCAGTTAACGTAACCGGTGTAATTTTGTCAAAACTGGATTCGTCTGCGCGCGGTGGTATGGCATTTGCAATTCAACGTGAATTGGGCTTGCCGATTCTGTTTGCTGGCCTGGGCGAAAAGCCTGAAGACATGACGCCATTCGATCCGGATGCATTTGTAGATGGGATTTTGTCAAATAATTAGGAGAGATTATGCAAGACTTACTTCAACGCTTGCAGGCCGCGAATGACCTGACTCAGCAATTAATGGTGCGTCTTTGACCTGACAGGCAAAGAACTTCAACTTTCACAACTTGAAAAAGAAATAGAAAACCCAGAATTCTGGAATGATTCCACCAACGCACAGAAGGTAATGAAGACCATCTCAAACCTGCGTGAAGAGGTTGTATCCTGGAATTCATTAAAACAACAAATTCATGACCTGACTGATCTGGCAAGCCTTGATGATGAATCTCTGCGCGCTGATCTAGAAGTAGAGATCAAGAAGCTTGAAGCTGATTTGGAGAAACGTTCCTTTGCAGCCATGCTTTCAGGGTCTTACGATCATGACGATGCCATTCTCGCAATCCATGCTGGCGCCGGTGGGACGGATTCGCAGGACTGGGCCGAAATGCTTCAACGCATGTATCTGCGCTGGGTCGAAGATCAGGGTTTTACTGCTGAAATTTTGGACTCTACGCCAGGGGAAGAAGCGGGTATCAAGAGTGTGACGATTGCAGTGGGTGGGCGTTACGCATTTGGCTATTTACGTTCCGAAAAAGGAGTCCATCGTTTGGTGCGGCTTTCCCCATTTGATGCGGCGCATCGCAGACATACATCATTCGCACTAGTTGAAGTGTTGCCGCAGGTTTCCATGGAAGAGGCGGATATCGAGATCAGTCCCGGTGATGTAAAGCTGGATGTCTTCCGTTCGTCTGGTGCGGGCGGACAAAATGTGCAAAAGAACGCCACCGCTGTAAGGCTTACTCATATCCCAACGGGAATTGTCGTGACTTGTCAGAACGAGCGTTCGCAGAATCAAAACCGCGAATTTGCGATGCGAATTTTACGGGCACGTCTGTTGGAATTGCGCCAGGCAGAAAGGGAAGAAGAGCGGGCGGTTCTGCGCGGCGAATACACCAAGGCTGAATGGGGGAGTCAGATCCGTTCCTATGTCCTGCATCCATATCAGATGGTAAAGGATCATCGCACTGACTTTCAATCTGGTAATTCACAGGCCGTATTAGACGGTGACTTGAACGGATTTATGGAAGCCTATTTGAAAAGTGTTGCAAAATAATAAATTGGTGACAAGAATCAAAAGAGCGGGTTTGAACCCGCTCTTTTTGTTATCCGCCAGTTGGAAGTCGTTTTTCCAAAGTACTGTTGAAGAGTTTTTCCTGTTCTTCTGAAGCAGATTTGTAAGACTTACGTCGAACTTTTTTCCCTTTGGATTTTTCGAGTGCTTGCTGCCAGGCGATCTGCATAGCGGTAAACTGAGGCTCGTTGGGTGCTTCCGCTTCCATTGTGTAAGACTCGTCTTCCTTCTTGCCTTTGCGTTTGCCTTTCGGCTTACGCTCATCGCGTTCGGGTTTGGCTTCTTCAACCACTTCGGCTTGAAGCGCCTTCATGCTCAAACGAATCTGCCGTTTGCGGCGATCTACATCCAAAACCTTGGCTTCGATCTCTTCGCCTTCCTTGAGGACTTCACTGGCCGTTTTGACATAGCCGTGGGTGAGTTCGCTGACGTGAACAAGGCCGGGGCGTTCTGCGCCAAAATCTACAAATGCACCGTAGGTTTCAAGACGAACGACCTTGCCTTTGACGATCATCTCAGGCTGGATCTCCTTCCATTCGTACGCCAGGGGTTCGATCATGGTCAGTTCGATGCGGTCTTTCTTTACGCGTCGTACCCAAACATCTACCGTTTGCCCTTCCTTCACAACATCTTCCACTTTATTTACTGCATCCTGTTGAAGTTGTGAGATGTGGATGACACCGGGTAAGCTTTGTCCGATGTCTACAAGCGCCCCCGCGAGAGTGGTTTTCAAAATTTTGCCGCTAAGTTTAGTTTTTGGTTCGAGCGCTACGGCGGGTGCGCTATCAGGTGTAGCCATAGTTTATACTCCTACTGATTGAAATAATGCCGACGAAAGATTATACCTGTCTGACAAAAATAAGTCAACGTGAAATCTGTTACATATCGAAAATGTAAACATGGTCAGTATAATTTGGTGAATATGAAAAACAAGCTTTCACGCCGCGATTTCTTGCGATTATTTAAGGGAACCATTGCTTCTTTATTCACTTTGGGGACAGCTTCTTACGCTTACGGTGTTTGGGGTGAGCCTGAGTGGATCGAAGTCAATAATATAGACTTACCCCTGCGCCGCCTGCCAAAATCATTTTATGATTTTCGGCTGGTTCAGATCAGTGATATTCATATTGGCGGTTGGATGAATCGGGAGCGCATTGCCCGAGTAATCGAACTGACAATAAAAGAAAAGCCTGATCTGGTTGTAATAACAGGCGATCATGTCTTTGGTCATAGTTGGACTGCGGAACTGGATGATGCAGTTGAAGATTATATTGAAGAGATGTCGAAACTTACTGCAGAGTGCCTTGTGCTTGGTGTGTTAGGCAACCACGACCATTGGACGGATGCAGAGAAGGTTCGACAGATGTTGTCACGCTGTAATGCGATGGAATTGAAAAATGACATATTCACACTTGAAAAGGACGGTGAGCAATTGCACATCGCAGGCGTGGATGATATTTGGGAGGGACATGATCGGTTGGATGAAGTCCTGGCAAAACTTCCAGAATCTGGTGAGGCAATCTTGCTTGCACATGAACCAGATTATGCCGATACCAGCGCCAAAACCGGAAGATTCAGCGTACAGCTATCGGGTCACTCACACGGAGGGCAGGTGGTAATCCCATTTTTTGGCGCGCCGGTCCTGCCGCATTTGGGGCGAAAATATTATTCAGGGTTGTATAAGGTTCGCAAGATGTGGCAGTATACCAATCGAGGCGTGGGGATGATAGAACCAGCCATTCGTTTTAACTGTCGACCCGAAATAACAGTTTTTACCTTGAAACCCGTGTGATGTTCTTGCGCAACTTCGCAGAACTATGTATAATCTGCGAACCATAAAATTTCATAAAGTGGAATAAGCGTGGATGGGAACGAGTAAATCTGTCGAAACGGTCAGCGAGTCCGAGGTCAGGTGTGAAGCGGATACGCATAGGCGGTTGAAAATCCTCCCGGAGCTGTGAACTGAAATCAAGCAAAATATTGTTTGAGAGTAGGGAATCCGAAATTGTTCTTCGTTATCAGAACAGGATGATGATTGTCATCCAATGAGTGCCTGCAAGCCTTACTAAATGGCAAGCCTCAAGTGGCTAGTGCAGAAATCAGAGTGGTACCGCGTGAGCATTGCTCTCGTCTCTGTAAAGAGATGAGAGTTTTTATTTTAAGTATGTCGTTGCGAGGGCAATGACGGAAATGGTGAGGTACGAATGTTCAAACCAGTAAGCCCAAAACTCGACGCACCTTCAATGGAAGATAGCGTGCTCAAGATGTGGAAGAAGCAGGGCATCTTTAAGAAGACCGTTGAGCAACGCAAGGGCGGCCCCGAATATGTATTTTATGAAGGGCCCCCAACTGCAAACGGACGCCCCGGTGTGCATCACGTATTGGCGCGCGCCTTCAAAGATATGTTTCCGCGCTACAAGATCATGCGTGGCTATCACGTCTCGCGCCGTGGTGGCTGGGATACACATGGCCTGCCGGTTGAGATCGAGGTAGAGAAACAGCTTGGTTTCAACAACAAGCAGCAGATCGAAGAGTATGGCATCGACAAATTCAACGAGCTTTGCAAGGATTCCGTCTTTGCCTACATTCAGGATTGGGAAAAACTCACAGACCGCATCGCTTTTTGGGTCGACCTTGAAGATGCGTATGTGACCTATACCAACGAATATATGGAATCCGTTTGGTGGATCCTGAAAAATTTTTGGGATAAAGACCTGCTTTTCAAGGGATACAAAGTAGTGCCGTATTGCCCTCGATGTGGCACGCCTCTTTCTGACCATGAAGTTGCTCTCGGTTACGACGACGCTACCGACCCCTCAGTTTTTGTCCGTATGCCGCTGGTGGATAAGCCCGATACCTCGCTATTGGTTTGGACAACGACGCCATGGACACTTCCTGCCAACGTGGCTGTCGCTGCACACCCCGAAGTGGACTACGTGACCGTTGAACGGGACAACAACGGAACAAAAGAAAAACTTATCCTTGCGAAGAACTTGGTTGAGAAAATATTCAAAGATGAAGAAGTAAAAGTGGTGGATACCTTCAAAGGCAAAAAGTTAAAAGGCGTGAAGTACAAGCCGCTCTTCACTTTTGTGCCAGCCGATAAGCCCGCTTACTTTGTTGTGCTTGGTAACTTTGTCACCACTGAAGACGGTTCGGGTCTTGTGCATCAGGCTCCTGCGTTTGGTCAGGAAGATATGGAAATGGCGAAGGAACACGACTTGCCCGTTCTGCTCACCGTTCAACCCGACGGGACATTCATCCCTGAAATCACACCATGGCGCGGGGTATTCGTCAAAGAAGCTGACCCACAGATCATCAAAGACCTCGATGCTCGTGGACTTTTATTTCGGGCGGGGACTCTTGTGCATACTTATCCATTCTGCTGGCGTTGTCACACTCCGCTTTTGTATTACGCGCGCGATGCGTGGTATATCCGCACGAGTTCAAAGCGTGACCGCCTCGTGGAATTGAACAAGACGATCAATTGGGTTCCCGATCACATCAAGAATGGACGCTTTGGCAACTGGCTTGAAAATAATATCGACTGGTCACTCAGCCGCGAGCGCTATTGGGGCACACCGCTTCCTATTTGGGAATGTGAGGATTGCAAGCATCGCGAATGTGTTGGTTCGGTTTCGGAGTTATCCGAAAAAGCAGGCAAGGATTTATCTGAGCTTGACCTGCATCGCCCGCACGTGGACAAAGTTCACTGGAAGTGCGTGGAGTGTGGCGGCAAGATGACTCGCGTGAAGGACCTGATCGATGTCTGGTTTGATTCCGGTTCGATGCCATATGCGCAATGGCATTACCCGTTTGAGAATCAGGAAAAGTTTAAACAGCAATTCCCAGCCGATTACATCTGCGAAGCCGTGGATCAGACTCGCGGATGGTTTTATTCGCTTCATGCCATCAGCACACTATTGAATGACGATGTTTCCTTTAAGAACGTCATCTGCCTCGGCCACATTCAGGATGGCGAGGGACGCAAGATGTCCAAGTCCTTGGGCAATATCGTGCAACCGTGGGATGTGCTAAACGTCCACGGTGCGGATGCGTTGCGCTGGTATCTCTACACGGCCACACCGCCCGGACAGGAGCGCCGCTTCTCTTCCGATTTGGTTGGCGATGTCATCCGCAGCTTTACGCTTACGCTGTGGAATGTCTACTCGTTCTTTGTGACATACGCCAACCTCGACAAGCCACAGGGCCTGACAGTAACGGCCACAACCAACGATCTTGATCGCTGGCTGCTCTCTGAATTAAACGTACTCGTGCGTGACGTGACCAGGGCATACGAAGAATATGATGTCTTGAACGCGACCCGCCCGATAGAGAAGTTTGTTGAGAACCTTTCCACCTGGTATGTGCGCCGTTCACGCCGCCGCTTTTGGAAAAATGATTCAGGCGCAGATAAACAGGCCGCATACTCTACGCTATACACCGCCTTGGTGACTGTAGCCAAACTCGTTGCACCTGCTATGCCATTCCTGGCGGAGGAGTTGTATCAAAACCTTGTTCGTTCGGTTGACGAAACGGCACCTGAATCAGTCCACCTGGCAGAATGGCCGAAGGTAATAGACGAGTTCGTCGATGAATCGCTGAACCGTGACATGCAACTCATCATGCGCGTAGTCTCGTTGGGTCACTCCGCCAGGCAAAAGGCAAATCGCAAAGTGCGTCAGCCTCTTGCAGAAGCCGCCTTTTCAGTGGGTAACCCCACAGAACGAAAAGCCCTCATGAATAATATGGACGTCATCGCGGATGAGTTAAATGTGAAGCAAGTTCGTTTGTTGGATGCTTCCACAGAAGCGTTGACTCACACCGTGAAGCCTCTGCCCAAGCAACTCGGACAGAAATATGGCAATAAGTTTCCGTCACTTCAAAAAGCGATACTTGCTTTGAACGCTGAAGAAGTCGCAAAGACCCTGCAATCTGGCAGCCCTGTGAAAGTGACAGTGGATGGCGAGACTTATGAAATCCTCTCCGATGAAGTGGAAGTGAAGGCCATGGCGAAGGAAGGTTTCGCGGTGGCAGAGGAAGGTGCGTACGTGGCTGCGCTCGTCACAGACTTGACACCTGAACTCATCTCGGAAGGCTTGGCGCGTGAATTTGTGCGCCGCGTGCAGGACCTGCGCAAGGCCGCCGACCTGGATGTGGCTGATCGTGTGGAATTGTTCGTCGAGGCCTCAGCAGGCTTGAGGTCGGCAGTGGAGGCGCACGAGTCTTACATCAAAGCTGAAACGCTGACGTCCAAATTGTCATTTGTGAATCCGCCGCAGAATGCATCGGTTGTCGATGATGAATTTGAAGGTGAGAAGGTTAAGGTTGGTTTGGTGAAGGCGTAATTCGGAAAAAGAAAGTAGTTAACAGACTTCAGAATTGAAAATTTCTGAAGTCTGTTTTAATTTATAATTTCAACAACCTGTATCAGAGGAATAACTCATGATGACTTCTGCAATAGCACAAAAACCAAATACATTGCGCGTGATTGCTGCGTGGGGCGTGCATCTATTTACTGCATTGGGGGCTGTCTGCGGCTTGCTTGCTATCCTTGCCATTTTTGAACAGGACTGGCGTGCGATGATTCTTTGGATGATCGTTGCCATGTTGATCGACGGCTTCGATGGAATGCTCGCGCGTTGGGCGGATGTAAAAAAATATGCAAGCGGAATTGACGGCGCATTGCTGGATAACATTCTCGATTATGTTAACTACGTGCTTGTGCCCGCCATCTTTTTGATCGAAGCAGATGTGCTGCCTGAGAGCGTTCGCCTGTTGGGTGCATGTTCCATTCTGTTGACATCCGCTTATCAATTCACACAAACTGATGCGAAGACAGACGACCATCATTTTAAGGGCTTTCCATCCTACTGGAATATAGCAGTACTTTATATGTTGTTGATGAACCTGCCGCAATGGCTGAATTTTGGTTTTCTGATGTTATTCAACATCATGGTTTTCATTCCAATTAAATATATTTACCCTACGCGCAATACTTATTTGCGAAAGCTAACCCTCGTGTTGACCTATCTTTACGGCGCAATTGGAATATGGGGATTGATCCAATATCCTAATCAACCAAACTGGGTGGTATGGGCTTCGTTTGTTTACGTAGCCTACTACATTATATTGAGCCTAATCCCCAAGAAATCAAATGCAAATTGAGATTGTTACAAAAGCGGATGATGAACTTTACGAGGCCTTTCAACGTCTTGTCCCTCAACTGACCAATAACAACCCGCCTCCTTCCCTCGACGATTTAGCTGCTCTCGTCCGAGATGCGGCTTCCACGCTGATAATAGCCCGCAGTGAAAATAACGATATCGTTGGCGCGTTGACGTTCGCCGTCTATCGCGTGCCAACGGGAATCCGTGCCATCATCGAAGATGTGGTTGTGGACATATCCGCGCGCGGAGAGGGATATGGTGAAGCCTTGATGCTGAGAGCCATAGAATTGGCCCGTGAAAAAGGTGCAGGCAATATCTCACTTACATCCAATCCGATGCGTGTCGCGGCAAATAAACTTTATCTACGGGTGGGATTTACAAAAAGGGGAACCAACGTGTACCAAATTAAATTATGAAATAAGAGCCAGCGAATTCGCTGGCTCTTATTATTTAAGTCATTATGTTCAACTAAGGACGTCCGCCGCCCTTGCCTTTGCCGCCGCCACCCTTACCCTTGCCTTTACCATTACCGCCCCCGTTATTCCCATGTCCATTACCATTGTTTCCGTTTCCAGTGCCAGTGGCCTCAAGGGTGGTGGTGGTTTCTTCGCCAGTTTCTTCTTCGCCGCTATCAGCTTTACCTGACATGATGCTGCCGAGATTACCACCTTCCTTCGACAACTTTACAATATCGCCCCAGTTGTCGACGGTGGTACCGTCTTCAAAGACAATGTTGCTGTAGTCATTGTTTTTCTTGGCATCCATCAAATCTTCAAAAGCAATAGCACCGTCATTTAGCTTGACCAGCCACAAGGCTTGAGCGATCACGCCAAAGCCAACACCATCTTCATGAGCTTCCATGATCGTGTCATAATCAGCGCCTATTGCATCGCCGAAAAATTCTGATAATGCAGAACCGACGGGGTGTTCTTCTTCCATTGCTTCTTCTTCGCCGCCAATGACCTCTTCAGGGGCAATTTCAACTTCCGTACCGACAGCGCCTTCTGTGACGACTGGCTCACCCGTGACCGGGTCAATCACTGGTTCACCTGTGACTGGGTCGGTTTCGATCAACCCAAGGGATGCAGCGGTTTCAAGGCTGACCTTTACAGTTTGCGATTCGCCTGTTGTCTCATCTAATACACTGAGCACAACAAGCGTTTCACCTGTAGTTGGGTCGGTTTCAAAGCCAACAGATTCAACTGTGCCAATGATCGGTGTGGTTTCCTGTGCGAATACTGTGCCTGCGGTTGTTGCAAGCAGGGCAAGCACAAGGAAAATACTGGTTAGTAGTTTTTTCATTTTTATATCTCCTTAGTCTATGGTTGCAATATGCAAATTCATTCTAAAACATTTCTATCTTGCATTAGCTTTCATCTCTGAAAGCGGGATAGGACTAAGGTACTATTGCCTTTGTTTTACATCATCGGAAATTAATTCAGGGCGCTGATAATACAGAAAAACTTAGAATTCGCCTATAGGTTTCTTATGAATTTTTCAGTAGCATTTTCTATGTCACTATATTCACCGCGATATTCTTCTGGGAGCATCCTGGCCAGGCGGTACATCATCTCATCCACAATCTGTTGGCGGACTTCGCCTGTAACCTTTACATCCTCCACATTGATCTTAAATGGATCACCAATACGAATATGAAAATCTGTGCGTTTCAAACGCTTAAGATTTTTTAGATATATCTCCCCACCCCAATGTGCAATAGGGATGATCGGTGCATCTGAATGTAATGCGATCAGGGCAGTGCCAGGCAGGGCTCTTTTGAGTTTGCCTGTTTTATTACGCGTGCCTTCAGGGGCCAGCCCGAATATTTTTCCATCCTTCAATGCCTTCAATGCCAGCTTGAGGGCGTTCATATCCGCTTCACCACGGCGGACAGGGATCACATCCCAGACGCCGAAGACCCAACGCAGGAACCAGTTATCCCATGCTTCGATCTTTGCCCAGCCCGTAAGCGGACGAGGCTGTAAATGTGCGAATAAGATTGGAATTTCGATCTGACCTGTGTGATTTGCAATGGCGATCAATGGGCCATGTTTGGGGAATTTGTGCAGGTCTGGCGCATCGATACGGCAGGTGATGCGGGTATAGACACGGATGATAAAGTTCATTAACCAGGGGATGGGGTTCATAGGCTTAGGCGCAGACAATTTCTAGTTCTTTCGGCAGCAGTTCGAGGGTCAAGTGTGAGCCGCTGAGACAGATAAACTCTCCATCGGCGTGGGCGGGGAAGGTTATATCCAGTGATTTGATCGAAACAGTTTTCGCGCGTTTCATTTGAATTTCGGGTAACACAACTTGTGTCCCTTTGATGAAGTAGGGGATCATTTGCAGGATGCGTCCTTTTGATGCGGTTTCGGCGATGCACAAGTCAAAGAGGCCGTCATCGGGCTGGCTTTCGGGGGCCATTTGAAAACCTCCGCCCATGCGCCTGCCGTTCATAACAGAGATCATCAGCGAAACTTGTTTGATGGTTTCATTGCCGTCCAAAATGATTTCAACTTGCGCGGGATTGTAATAAAGGAAGACGGTCTTGATTACACCAATGAGATAGGCCAACAAACCGCGCGTCCAGCGGACTTTGATAGCCTCGTTGCCAACCGCCGCATCGAAGCCGACGCCGATGCCATTTCCGAAATATCGGCCTTCGGGATAATCGCCGCCTTTCACAAAACCGATATCGATTTTTTTGCGTTTATTTTCCTTCAAGGCTTTCAAGCCGTCGATCAAATTTGTGGGGATGCCTGTGCCGCCTGCAAAATCATTACCTGTGCCGATGCCAAGTACTGTGAATGCAGTGTGATTGTGCCCATCCTTCTTAGCGCGCATGATGCCATTGATGGCCTCGTTCACGGTGCCATCGCCGCTGGCGCACACGATCACGTCATAACCGTCACGTGCGGCGCCTTCGGCTAAATCTGCGGCGTGCCACATGCATTCGGTTTGCACCAACGTAAAATCCAGCCCATATTCACGCAGGCTGGATTCGATATGCTGAATTGATCTTCCACCAAGCCCACGGCCTGATGTTGGATTAACGATGACAAAATATTTCATATACCGCTCCCATTTTGAATTGGGGCGAGTGTATCTTTTGTATGGTCGGTTGTCAATCTATATCAAGTTTTGGATTTCAAAAAATCTTCGGGTGTATCCAGGTCGGCGATCACGCTGGGAGTATCGACGTTCACATAATGAATTGTGCGGGTATGTTTCTTTAGAAAATCGCGTGCTGTTTTAGGCGCCTTCATAGCTAACAGTTCATCCCAAAGCGGACGCGCGATTAACCAGGGATGCCCACGCTTCATTTGATAACTTGGAACCACGATCTGGAATTTGCTTTCAAGGTAGGCATTGCAGATACTGCGCACGCTTCTTTCCTCGACCTGGGGCTGGTCGCCGAGACAAATGAGCGCGGCACTCGCCTCACGCATTTTCGCAGACAGACCAAGCTGGATGGAGCTCAGCATTTCGCCGCTTTTATAATTTTCATTGAAAACGGTCTGCACCGTTCTGCCGACCAATGCTTCCACCTGTTGATGTGCCCCGCCTGTGACGACCAGAATATCTTTAATGCCAGCGGCCTGAAAAGTGGAAATGACCGTTTGCAACACGGTGCTTTTGCCCCAGGGCATTAGCATTTTCGGCTCGCCCATTCGAGTGGATTCGCCCGCGGCGAGAATGATGGCTGTGATCATGAACTGTTCCTAGAGTTTTTCAATTTCAACCAACCTTTGATAGTCTTCTGGTTTGTCAACATCCAATAATAGGATGTCATCGTGCCAGGGCATGTATTCTACTTTGTATTTCGAGAAAATGGCGCGGCCACCGATATCACCCGTCAATTGCATGAGGTTGGGAAAGGTAACCTGGTCAAATAGCACGGGGTTGGCACGAAGCTCTTCAAGCACGAGAGGCGCAATGATGGGATGTAGTTCGCGCGTGTGAGAATTTATTAGTGCACGGATGACTTCGGATGGGATCTGCGGCTGGTCGCAGAGGAGGAAGATGGCTGAACCTGCTTTGACCCCCTCCGCCTTCGGCACCTCCCCCAAATCCGACTGGGGTTCGTCGGATTTGGGGGAGGAAGTTAAATACTTGACACCTGAAATGATTGAGGTGCTTTGGCCTTGTTGATAACCTGGGTTGTGGACAGTTTGGATGGGGAGGTCTTTTAGGCAGGATTCAACGTCAGCGGAGCGATGGCCGGTGATGACAGCCACAGGCCAAAGTCCAGAGTGAAGCGCGGTTTCGGCAATGTGTCGTGCGAAGGGTTTGCCTTTCCAATCCAACAGTTGTTTGGGGGAACCAAAGCGAGTACTTTCACCCGCAGCGAGGATGATGCCAGCCGTGTGCTCAAAGGTGCGGAAAACATTTTGCTCGAATGACCCAACAACAACGGAATGGAAATGATCCAACAATGGGCGCGCCATCCCGCCGCCGAGGGATTGCAATGCCGATGTGTCAGCCTGGGTAAGAAGGGCGATGCGGCGTGAGGTGGGCGGAATGTTTTTCAATCCGCCTTGCGGGTGAATGAGCATGGAAATAATGGCCTGTGCTATGATGGTTTCGCCAATCTGCAGGCCGCTGAGTTGAGAGAAAATTTCGGCGCGATGGACATGCTCCTCTGCCAGTGGCTTGCCAATGGCGGAGAGCCCTGCGACTACGATAACAGTTTCCGTAAACTCAGGGATCGGTGGTTCATGAGAGGCAGGAGCCTTAAGCGGTTTTTGACGGGAGCCATCGGCTTCAATAAGAAGGGGAATACCATTTTCTTTTGTATATTCACGCAGGTAATTTAGGATTGTATCGCTAACAGGTTTTGTACGGTCGTTATCAATTCCACCCGTGACGAGGATCACGCCTTCGTGTGGAAGATTTTGAAGATCGTTAAGTTTATTGACAATGATATGATGATCAGCGAGCGGAACTTGCCAGAAGCCAAGGTGAGTGGTGGAAGTCAGAATGACGGACGATGGACGATGGACAACGGACAATAATTCACGCGCGAGCTGAAACAGTGTAGTAGACTTCCCCCCAGCGCCGACCAAGCTGACGATCTGGCTGGAAGCGGAGGGAGAGTCAAGCCGAAGGGCATGGGCGATATTCATGCTTATATTGTAAGTTAAGAAAATTGAATTTTGCAATGAAATTTATCTTTAGCGATTGTGTAAAAAACCGTATAATTAACCGTGTTCGGTTCGCATATGAAATGCAAATCCTTTATTGGCGAGCGAAGGGCGTTTGTTATGGATAAACCTGTTGCACTGATCGTTGAAGATGACCGTGACATTGTCGCATTGTTTCGACACGTCCTTGATATTGCCGGGTATCATACCGAGATGATTCTGAATGGCAGGGAGGCCATGACCCGCCTCGAGAATTTTGTACCTGATATTGTTTTACTCGATCTGCAATTACCAGGCATGTCTGGTGTGGAAATATTAAGGCGGATGCGTGCAGACACTAGGTTGAACACAGTGCCTGTGGTGGTGATTACCGCATACGCACCAATTGCCGACAGCCTGCCTGTGGAACCCGACCTGCTCCTGCTCAAGCCAGTGGATATCACCCAACTAAGCAGCCTGGTGCAGCGTTTACAATCGACTCAGGGCGCGATGAGCGAGCCTACGCGTGAGAAGGTAACGGGCTTATACACAATGTCCTTTTTTAGCGTGCGGCTGGCGTTTTCGCTGGAGCGCATCAAACAAAGTACGTTGCGGCGCTTTGGGGTTTTATTTGCAGACCTGGTGCAGTTGAATGAATTACAAAAGCGGTTGAACGGGGATGATGCGAATCATTTCTTCAAAGACCTGGCCGAGCAGTTCAAAGTGACGCTTCGCCCAACAGACACAATGGCCTGGGTCCCCGCCGATGGAGTTTTCCTCACGCTGATCGAGGATATTCCCAACCCCGAAGCGCCACTGCGCATTGCAGGACGTGTGCGCGATAGCATGAAAAAATTTCTGGAGAACAACGGCACTGGTCTCAGCCTGCGCGTTAATTTGGGTGTACTGTTGTGTGATTTTGAATATGAAAACACACAAAGCATCGTAGCGGATATCAATCGCGCGCGCCTCTTACTGCGAGATAGAACCTATTCCAGCCCCGCAATCTTTGATCGGACCATGCTGCATTGATGGGTATATAAATATTAGACATTATCGGAAATAATCCGCAGATTTCGCAGATTGCGCCGATTAAAGAATTTCAAAGCAAAATCTGCGAAAATCTGTGCCATCTGCGGATAATAATCCTGTAGATAAAAAATCACGATATGCGCTATTACCGATAAAGTCTATTACGACGTTGCGATGATAGCACTTGTACTTCCCAACGACATCATACCCGAATGGATAAGCAATCTCCAACTCAATGAGGAGATTACTCACCGCACTCCCGCAAGAGCATCGGGACGATGTGGCACGCGGCACACACTTTCCCTGGCGGTCAGTGCCAGGGAGTGTCGGGCTAAAAACAAGAATACCCTCCCAGCGACATGTGATTACGGAATCAATTATTGATCAATTTCTGCCAGGTCTTGGGGCCGACAATGCCGTCTACGGCGAGACCATTATCAGCTTGGAAATCTTTTACAGCAGCGGCAGTGATGGGCCCGAAGATGCCATCCACATTGACGGTGTTATAGCCAAATTTATCCCTAAGTAATTTTTGAACAGCACGAACCTCGGGGCCGGTCTTGCCCTGACTTACCTGAATGATGAGCGCCTGCCATGTCTCAGGGCCGACGATACCATCCTCGATCAGGCCTTTATCGGTTTGGAAATCTTCCACGTTCGATTGGGTGATCGGGCCCCAGATTCCATCTGCATTCAAGTTGTATCCGCGGGCGATCAATAGGTATTGAATTGCGAATACTTCGTTGCCCGTATCTCCGCTCTTAAAGGTGGGCCAATCTGGATTATTATTTACTACAGCAGTAGCTTTGATCTGAACCCAAAATGACCCAGTCGAAAGGGCGAAGGTGGTGCCGCCCGGTTCACGTAATTTCCAGTTGCCTTTATAAGTGCCAGCCGAGCCCGGGGCGACTAGGTTGACAGACACATCTACGGTTTGGCCGGGAGCAACCGAGCCATTTGTCAGTTGTTGCGAAGCAGGGCCGCCCATTTGGTCACCAGAGTCAAAGACCAACTGATAGCCTGAAGTCCAGGTACATGAGCCGACGTTCTTAAGTCTCCACGTTTTTGTAAAACCCTGGTTAACCGTGATGTTGGTGTTGTCCGGGATGGTCACATCCAACACGAAGGAGGCCAGGTTGCAGGGCTGGCTGGTGGCAGTGGGGGATGGTTGGCCGGGAGCAAGTGTATTGGTTGGGAGCGGGGTGAAAGTTGGCACTGCTACAGCAGTCTGGCTCCCTTGTGCCAGCGCAGTGGCCGTATATGCGAGTTGTGTGAAGATCAATTGTTCATCAACCGGCTCGGTGCTCGCGGGCAGGTTACAGGCAAATGCAAGGAACAAAAGAATTAGGATAAAAATAAGCGGTCTATATTTCATGGCGTTCTCCTTTACGATCATCAGTTTAGCAAACCCCCGAAAGTAAATCAATTTGACATTAGTACCCCTCCGCCCTTTGGGGGAGGATGTAACTCAGTATCCAAATTTTCGGATAGACTCGAGTTATATTTTCACAAAAGGAATTTGAACATGAAAATCTATAAGTATGTGATCTGGATAACGTGTATCGCTTCTTTCTTAACCTCAGCCTGCCAGCCCCCGTTGACCGAGTCAGCACCGACGGTTTTTCCACCTACCCTTGAAGCCCTGCCAACCCTAACTCAAACCCTTGAGCCTGCAACGCCTACCATTGTTCCGACTCCCACCCCTTTACCTCTCGTCCCGAATTTTTCGCATATCGTCATCATTATTTTCGAGAACAAAGAATATGGGACAGTGATCGGCAATGGAGACATGGCTTACTTTAATTTGCTTGCCAACTCCTATACATTGCTCAACCAGCATTATGCCGTCACGCACCCCAGCCTGCCAAATTATATTGCCCTGATCGGCGGTGATACGTTTGAGATCATAGATAACTGTGACTATGATGACTGTTATATAGACGCTCCCAGCCTGCCTGATCTAATTGAAGAAAGCGAACGCACGTGGAAGACCTATCAAGATGACATGCCCGAACCATGTTTCACTGGGAATACCCTGCGTTACGTCCGCAAGCATAATCCCTTCATCTTCTTTGACCCCATTCGATTGGATGAGGAAAGATGCAAACGCAGTATCGTTCCACTCACACAAATGGATGCAGACCTCGCGGCGAACGACCTGCCTAATTTCATCTTTATCACGCCTGATATTTGTTACTCGGCGCATGACTGCCCACTTAACCTTGCGGATGAATTTCTAAAAGATCAAATGGATAAACTGTATCCCGCCCTTGAAGCCACAGGTGAACCCTATCTCATCATCCTCACCTGGGACGAAGGGCAGGGGAGTCATTCCTGTTGCGGCTTGCCCGAACTCGCGGGTGGACGAATCGCCACGGTTTTGATCTCCCCACAAGTTAAACAAAACTTTCAAGACAATACTCCCTACACACATTATTCCATCTTGAAAACAATTGCTGAAGCATGGAGCTTGCCTTATCTCGGTCACGCCGCAGATGAGGAGAATACTCTGATCACACTACCGTGGAAGTAAGTTAATCGGGTGCTACTTTTCCTGAGTCAGTTGGCTTATATCTTTTATGTTGAGGCTGTGTTCATCGCAGCTTCCGAAGGTGCCGTCGAAGCGCCAACTGAATTTGTCGCATTTGATATAGGCCATGCGCTGGCTATCCGGCGACCATACGACTCGCGAATCAAATATCTTCCCGATGAAAGTCTTTTCTTTACTTTGAAGCGAGTAGAGCCACAAGCCGTAATCGCCAAACTGACCATCCTGTCCGCCGTATAACAACCACTTCCCATCAGGAGAGAACTGCAGCAAGTAGGGACTCCAAATGTTTGAGAGAACGGCTTCGGGTTTGATCAGGTCTGGGGACATCAGAAACAGGCTCCAGCTTACGTTGTGACGCGGAGCATATTGGAGTCCTATCGGCCCGACTGTGGCCATAAAGGCAATCAGGCTTCCATCAGGCGACCAGGTTGGGAAGCGCGCCATGCCTACCTCCGCAACCTTGGAAGGATCGGTTATGGCTTGTTCGCTCTGGAGCAATGACCAACTGCGTACCTCGCCATCGTAAGTGCCTGAAATGGTGATGTCAGGGTATTCGTAACCAGTTGAGGAGATCCAATAGATCGTGGCAGTGTCGCCCCAATTGTCCGCAAGCCCAAGCGTCATTTGCGGATTCCAGGCAACTTGTGTGTTGAGCACAGCTGAATCCAACGGCAGCGAAGCCTCCACAAGTTGTTCCGTTTCGCCAGTTTCCAGATCGTAAGCCACCATGAACATCGAGTTTGGCGTTGGCCCTGGAGTGGGGCTGACGCACTGTTCCAGAAATCCCAGCCTGCCATCAGGGAGAAGCGAGGGTGACCAGTAATATCCGCCGCGCAAACAACGGTCATCGTGAGGGAGTTTCAATTCGCGCGGAGTCCATTCATCGGCGATGGCATACCAGTGCAAGCCTGAAACATCCTCTTCCTCGGGCGGATCGATGAAGACCATTAATCTCCCGTCTGGAAGCCAGACCAGATCTTTGAAAGGATAGGTTTCGCTTTCCAGCGCGATTTTTTCGGGAGGAGGCGTGCTTCCAAAGCAGCCTAAGAGAATGAACAGCCCCAAGACGCTGAGGCCTATGAATGATTTGTGTTTGTCCATGTGTAAGGTGAGTTAATTAACGTGAATAAGGGATGAGAAAATCAAGAGGTTGTGTCACCCTGAAAGAGCGTGCTCTTCGCGATTGAAGGGTCTCCATTCACAGTCTCAGAGATGCTCACCGCACTGGCGTACGGCGCAAGTGTCGGGCACACCGTCCTGCGTTCGGTGCAGGGAAGAACGCCCTCAGCATGACACAACAGAATCACGGTGGCAAGTTAGGTTAATTAAAGTAATTCGTATTTTTCAGATCAAGCGCTTTAATAATCTCATCCAGGGCGATGGAATATTTTTGGCCGATGGATTTGCTTTTTTCCTTATCCCAATAGGAGATGTGGGCAAGCAGGGTATTGGTTTTCACTTTGTCAGCGGAGCCAACGGCTATATCGCGAATACCAGGCCCAAAAGAGGGAACGAGCGGACCGCCGACAAGGTCGCCGAATATCCCCCATAAAGCAGGGAAGTAGAGATTCGTCCAGCGCGTGAAGGCAAACAATCCGCCATTATGCACAGCCTTGAGTTTTATATCTTTCTTTGTGCCATATTTATCCCACACATCATAAGAGTAGACGCCTCGCTCCTCTTTTTTTGTTTTCACAATTTCGGGTATGGGCGGATTCGTCGGCAGGTCACGTTGACGCTGCCTGGCGCGCAAGTCATCCTCATCACTTGCCAAAAGCATGGCCGCATGTGTCAGCGGACTACCAGCTGTGATGAGGTCAGTGACCAACCAGGGATTCCCGAGGCTTCTCATTTCCTTCCAAAGCTCGATCTGAGCTTGCATATAATTTTCGAGGGTCACACCATTAATGCCTTTGCGCAGGTCTTCGCCAACTTTTTCGAGATTGGCAAGCGCAGGCTGGCTTGAAGCTTTTGGCTGTCTGTAGTCTCTCTCGTATTCCTGCCAAAGATGCTTGAGGATATCGTAAGCCACGACACTGCCCAGGCTGTGCCCAACAACGATCACGCGGTTATAGTCGCCTCTCTCGTGGATCTTCTTAAGCAGTTTCATGCCGTCGGCTCGTATCTCTTGCCTGAGCCTGATATTGCTTGGGGTCGGGCTAAGGTAACGGGCGGCATCGCCAATATATAAATAGAAGACCAGATTAAATACCGAAAAGAGCAGTGCACTGCCGCCTGAAACGATGAAACCAGGCAACTGAGGAAGTAATTGTCTTAGAGGCCCAAATACATCGAAGCCGATGGCTAATAAAGCAAGCACGACCAACAGCCAGGATACCACCCAAAGCGGGCGCATTTGTTTCGGAACCCTGCTTGGCTTTCTGAACAATAATAACCGCAGCCAAGATACGATCTGAGTGATGGTTGTTCCTTCCACTTTATAAGCCCAATAGTATTCAAAAAAATGTGTACGGGGCTGTGATCGGTTTTGAAGTTTGCGTAGTTCGAACGATTCAGAAAGCGGGTCTGGGCGGACAAAGTATTTTTCGCCGCCTTGTTCAGGTTCGGGGAGTACAGCCTCGGCGAATGCGCGCACGGTTTCCATCGGATGTTGTTCACCAATACCGTGGATGATCACGACTGCCTGTGTGTAGCGTTTGGGGGGCATCTTAATTCCTTTCTGATCGTATGTGACCTTTACTCAACAGGCTTTACAACTTTTCGCTCCAGGTAAGCGTTACCAAAATCTACGAATATTTCAACCCAGAGCGGCAAATGATCGGACATCTTAAAGGTGCGCCACTGTTTGAATTTGCTCTGAGTCGATTTCGGTTGATATATCTTCCAATCTGCCTCGCGATAGACGTGATTGAAGAAGGGGAAGGTTCCCGCTTTTGCGAGACCCATTTGTGCTTTGACATCCGCAGCCAGAAAAGCGATCTGATCGAATGGCTTATCCTGCTTGGCATTCGTATAAGTACCCTTGATCAGGGACGGGATCTCGAACATCTGCTTTTCGATGGCTGTGAAGGTTTCATCTTTTGTAGAAAAGACATTGAAGTCACCCAATAGGATGGTGTTACAAGCCCAAGAATCCTTTGACTTCATGCGCTTCTTTAACAAGTCGACAACTGCTTTTGCCTCCTGGACGCGCTGCGGGTCGTCGGGTTTGGATTCTCCGTAGTAAAAGTGTTGTGTGCAGAGTGTGAACTTAAACCAGCCAGCGCGGAAGCCAGCCACATAGGGAGTGCGGGCGAAAGCAAAATCTGACTTCAGCGTTCCACCATCTTTTTTTACTTCGGGCAGCAATTCTCCCGCCAACCCGCCAAAAGCGATCTTGCGCGTATCGTAGATAAAGGCATGGCGTTCATTATTTCCCTGCTTGCCCAGGGTGACGTCCGAGACCAGGTATTTCCACCAATCTCCGAGGATGTACATCAGTTCGTCGAGCGCATCCAGGTTGTCGCGCACTTCCTGAATGGCGACCATGTCGAAGTGTGAGATGATCTCCGCGATGTAGTAAAGCGATTCTGTATCCCGTCCGCCTGATTTGTTTCCGCCAAACTCGCGGATATTCCAGGTGGCCAGCAACAGAGTAGGGTCAACCGTTTTGGTGGGGACTGCAATATCCAGTTCGGTGCGAAGCCTGAGCAACCCCTCAGCCGTGCGCCTGCCTTCAGCAGTATCGTTTTGAATATCCTTGTAGAATGGCATGGTTTTTATCCTCCATTATTCAAAGAAAGAATGATTTGATGCACTGGAATTAGTATATACTTTTCATGGGCTCAATTCAACCCCCTTCGCCTTCGGCTCCTCCCCCAAATACGATGGCATCATCATCGTATTTGGGGGAGGAATTTATAACTCAATGCTATTCAATAATTCTTTCAAGGCAATCAACTCTTCTGTGGACAAGGTGACTCCTTTGCCCATCTTTTCGCGGTCTGGTGACCAATCACGCAGATCGTATTTCGGTTCGCGGTCATTCCAACTGATCAGGTTAAGCTCCTTCGCCCATCCACTAGCAGACTTGGACAGCACACCAATATTCTTGAGGATTTCATATTTGATCTCAGCCATTGGATTCTCCTTGAAGTAAATATTCATTGGCTACAACACGGAGGTGACGCTTTTCGTTATGATTGGCTTGCTTGCACTGAAGGGGCCTGCCAGTTGCTTATCATGCCTCCCCTGCCTATTGACATTCGGGCAAAAAATAAGTCTTTTCTTTTTTGAATACATAACCGTCCGCTTTCAAGCCCGGGTTATGTTCCACCACCAATGTGTAAAAATCACGGGCTGTCATGCCCGACTCTTTGATCTGCGGCAGGACAATTTGTTTCCACACCATGGAACGATTCTTTCCGTCCAGATCGTGATCTTTGAGCTCGGTCCAAATGATCGCGCAAGCTGCCCTGCCATCTGAAACGATTATGGTTTCATCCGATGCTTCGAGGGTTGCGACCGGAGAAACCCCAGTTGATAAGGTTGAAACGCGGATCTGATCAAGCGCCTTTGGGTATAAGAAAGCCGAAGATAATAAAACCACGGAAATGAAAAGTAGAAAAATGTAGGCGTGCGCAAAAAACCTGGCGAAACCACCCTGCTTTCGATCTGTGATGATCAGCAGCGACCAGGCTGGAGTGAGAGATAAAAAAGCCAGCCACAAGACCAATGTTGAGCGATACCAGGGCTTTTGGGTGTAATCATCGACTGCCGAAGAACTATCGTGAGCGGGCGAGAATAGATTTCCCGGCTCGGCAAATTCTCTAATAAATGGCGCGGCACTGTTAAACCATCTTTGTACAAACTCGCCATACTTTAGCAGGTCACTGCGACTTCCTGAATAATTTTTTCCATGCACAACATCTTGAACCTGGCGATTCACGAGGCTGATGTAACGTACATCGCTT
Organism: Candidatus Villigracilis sp.; assembly: GCF_057083605.1. Taxonomy (NCBI): domain Bacteria; kingdom Bacillati; phylum Chloroflexota; class Anaerolineae; order Anaerolineales; family Candidatus Villigracilaceae; genus Candidatus Villigracilis; species Candidatus Villigracilis sp. The sequence goes on from NZ_JBXMTI010000043.1 coordinate 120,253, forward strand.
TCGGAAAACCCAAGATGTTTTTTTCCGTAGACGATCAAGTCGTACCATGAAGTTTGATTCATATCCAATACGGTATTTTGCAGATGGGGTTCTTTTCGCGCCACTTCGGTTCGTATATGAATTTCCAGCGCGGAATGAAATTTGATCAGGGCTGAATTTAACTTATAACTCTCCCCGTCTGAAGCTTCGGACAGGATCTGCAAGCCCTCTCGTATCATTGAACGTACTTCTTCCAGGTTGCCAATGCGTATGTTCATGCGCCCATTCTAATCAGAATGATTTATATGGTCGAGTTCATTTGGAAAACCATATATGAATCTGTAATATTCGACAGACCCTAAGGGTTGTAAAAATCCTTAGGGTTTGCCATCAAACCAAAAGCCTGTCTATAGACTTTGCAAAGACCATAAGAACATTGGAGCGATGTGAGCAGGGGAAAAATGGGGGAGAGCCAATAGACTTGTGCCTGTTATAAAATCGGTCTATCAATTTACCTCAACGAACAGGAGCAGGAAATGGATTCAATCCCAAATATCTTTGTAATACTGATCGTCGGATTTTTTTATCTCATCTTTAACGCAGCCTTCATCGCCCTGGCGCTGTTCCCCACGCTGAAGGCGCGCAAGGCGCGGAGTTGGCCCACCACACAAGGGCAGGTGGAAAGCTCGGAGATCGCCTGGCGCTCTGGATCAGAAGGTGGGTCCACACCGTACCCCGATGTGAATTATCGCTACCAGGTGATGGGGCAAAGTTATCAATCCGATAGGATCATGCCCGGCGGCGCGGTGGGTGGGCAAATCTCATACGGCATCATCAAGCGTTACCCGGCTGGCAGCACGGTGACGGTCTATTACAACCCCGAGAACCCGGCCGAGTCCCTGCTGGAGAGCCGCACGCCCGGTTATGTCAAATTTGTGTGGATGAGCGTAGTCTTTGGAAACCTGATCTTTTGCTGTTGCGGATTTCTGCCGTTGATGGGCACGAACTTCGGCACACCTTTGATGCAAGGCGGCATCAAACTGCTCTTACAGTTGTTTGGAGTGCAAGCTCCGTAATTTTTGCCCCTTGATTGTGTAGGGGCGAGGTCGTCTCGCCCCTAGGCGGGGAGACCCCGCCCCTACAGCGATAAACACAAAAGCCCCGCATTTTATTGCGGGGCTTTTCTTTGTTGAATAGGCTGCTTCGTGACCGTCCTACTTATTCTTCGTGAACAACGACAGATACTCCCCGTATCCTTCCTCTTCCAACTTCTCCACAGGAATGAACCTCAGCGCGGCGGAATTCATGCAATAGCGCAGACCAGTGGGAGCGGGGCCGTCATCGAAAACGTGCCCAAGGTGCGAATCCGCGTGCTTCGAGCGGACTTCTGTTCGTGCCATAAATAACTTGCGATCAGTATGCGTGCGGATGTTTTCCGACTCGAGCGGCTGGGTGAAGCTCGGCCAACCCGTACCTGAATCGTACTTATCCAAGGAACTAAAGAGCGGCTCACCTGAGATCACGTCCACGTAGATGCCATCATGTTTCTCGTCCCAGTATTCATTGGAGAAGGGCCGCTCGGTGCCCTCCTGCCGCGTCACCTGGTACTGCAAGGGTGATAACCGTTTTCGCAGTTCCGCATCCGACGGTATGCTATAGGTTCTGGTTTTCGTATTCATTTGGGTCTCCTTTGGGTCTCCTTTTGGCGAGTCTAAAATGGGATTCATTCTTTCGTTACTTATGTGACGCCAAATGAAACCAGAATCGCACCGTTTGTTAAGAGACCTGTAATATTTCCACGTAACTCCACTCCTTCTGGAAACCTCCTGCGAGGAAGAGCCGCGCCCGGCAAGTCGGCTAAAAATCTAACGCAAAGCCGCTAAGGCGCAAGGCTAAACTGTTTTTTGCTTGGCGACTCTGCGACTTTGCGTTACGAATGGCAATTTGAGTAGGAGCGGGTCAACCCATCCTTACTCTTACAACGGATTCGTTCCTTCGCTGGTTAGCTCTTCTGATCACTAATCACTGATCACTTTGAACTTATTACTTCTTCTTCCACAACCTCAACATCAACGCGCGGACCCAGCCTGTCACGATCAACCCGCCAATCACCGCTCCATACAGCGCCCATAAGCCCAGGCGAGTGCTGTCCAGTTGGGAATCCACATAATCGATTACGAAAAATGGCAGCACCACCAGCACCAGGCATAATAAGGTGATCAGCAAACCCCACCCCCAATGGATGCCGCGCTCGTGGGCGATCAGGCGAGTCTCATTGACAATGAGCCACAGCACAAAGTACAGCAGGAGGATCTGCGCCGCAGTCCGAATCGCACTCTCGCTCGGGGTGAGGAAATAATCCGGTGCCACCGTGCCAGTCCACAGCACGAGATAGATCGGCGTAAAGTAATAGCATTGGATGTAGAACGAGCGCATCAAAGACTGACCCGAAAGTGGATTCCCGCGAAAGGCCTCCACAGCCAGCGCGAAGAGCAGGGGTACGCCCAAAAAGATCAGAGCTGAGAGGGCCGCCTCTGTTCCCGTCAGATTCTTGGTGAACTCCTCGGTCCCGCCCGATACGCCCACGTTCGAATAGGAATAATCGCTCAGGCCGGAGATATCCTCATCCACCTCGCCAATGTAGATGGACGTAGACCCGTAGAGTTGTTCTCCCTTGCCATTGGTTACGAGCAGGGTAACGTACTTATATCCGCTGGTATCCCAACCGAAGGTTGCACTGCTATAAGGGTATTCCTGCTCGGTCCATGTGAAGGGCTCGTGTTCTTCATCGTACCAGGTGAACGTATACGGCGGCGTGTTGGAGATAAAGTCTGTGTTGCCGTATAGCACCACCTCCTCGCCGATGTGCGCGGCCTGCGGGCTATCTATACCGGCCGAGGGCCATCGGGCGATATAGGCAAAATATATAAAGGGCACCACAGAGACCAACAGGCTCAAGATCACTGGCGAAAAGTAATCGTCGAAGCGTTGAACCTCCTTTTCTTTGATTTCCTTCGAAACGTAACCCGGCACCCAGCCCGGGTTGATGATAATCTTCCCCACCGTCTTGGGCACGATCAGAATCCAGATCAAAATATTGTAGGCAAAATGCTCAATGCTTTCGAAGATATTAAGCAGGTTGAACATCGGTCTCTCCTCCTTGACTTGAATGGTGTGGGATGATAACCACAGCATACCCGAATTATTCACCAAATTCAACTATTTGCCGTCCAACCAAATCATGTTTGTCGCGTATATCTCTGTGACTGTGTCACTCTGAGGGAGCGTTTTTCGCGACTGACATCGTGCCCGAAAGGATAAGAGTCTTCCGCGTGTGAAGAGAGATCCTTCGCCAAAAGGCGGCTCAGGATGACACACACTATTACTATAAAAGGAGAATTCCCATGTCCACACAACGCAATACAGGTGCACTGATCGGCGGCGTCATCCTGGTCGCACTTGGCCTTATGTCCCTGCTTAGCCAGCTCTTCAGCGGCCTCAACTTCTGGGGCTTTATCTGGCCCTTCTTCGTGATCGGATTCGGCGTACTGTTCTTCATCGGGATGTTTGCAGGCGGCAAATCAGTTTCGGGGTTGGCAGTGCCTGCCACGATCATTACGACCATTGGGCTGATCCTGCTCTACCAGAACCTGAGCCGTCACTGGGAGAGTTGGTCCTACGCCTGGACCGTCATCCTCATCTCGGTTGGTCTCGGCATCTATATCATGGGCCTCTACGGCGGAGACGAAGGTCAACGCAGTTCGGGGCTGGGTGTCATGAAAGTTGGCCTGATCCTCTTCGTGCTCTTCGGCGCTTTCTTCGAAATGCTCTTTTCGGGCGGCGGCCTGCGTCAGCTATTCTTCCCCATCGCCCTCATCCTACTCGGCTTATATCTCATCTACAAACGCTTCGCACCGAATAAGACGGAATAACATTTCATGTCGTTGCGAGGAGGGCTTTAGCCCGACGAAGCAATCTCCTCATTAAGCTTGGGATTGCTTCGTCGCAAAGAACAAGACCGCTCCTCGCAACGACATAACAAACAAATGGAGAAAACCTCATGAAAGAACGTTCGTACTTTTTCCCTCTGGCCCTCATCGCCACCGGAGTCATCTGGCTCTTGAACAGCATGGGCATCGTCCCCTCTGAAAACTTGTGGGCGCTGACTCATCTCTGGCCCTTCCTGCTCATCGGCTGGGGGCTTAGCCTCATCCTCGGTTCGTTCTGGCGTTATGCCGGCCAGGTTATCTTATTGCTTTTGGTGATCGGCGCAGTGCTGGCGGTGCTCTTCGCGCCGCAATTGGGCTGGGCGGGCACACCTTCCGTCAACTGGAATTTCGGTGAAGATATTGGCGGCGCGATCCGCGGCTCAGGCGAGATCAAATCCGAGACCCGCAAACTAGCGGACTTTGAAACTATCGCTCTCGACTACCCCGCCGAGGTCACCATCAAACAAGGCGCATCCAATTCCATCGTTATCACCACAGACGACAACCTGCTCCCGCAAATGAGAACCGAGATCGACGGTGGCATCCTGCAGATCGATAACAGCGAACGGGATTGGAATGATCGCGTCCAGCCGACCAAGACCGTGAAGATCGTCATCACAGTGAGGGATGTCCACAAGCTGATCTTCTCCACGGCAGGCACGCTTCTGGTCGATGACCTGACAACTGATTCGCTTGAACTGATCGTTAGCGGCGCCGGGAACGTTTCCCTGCTCAACCTGGAAGTGGACAGCCTCGATATCATCTTGAGTGGCGCGGGCAATATCCAAGCCAGCGGTGAAGCGGAGTCACTCGGCTTACGCATCAGCGGCTTCGGCGAGTTCAAAGGTGGAGAATTGCAAAGTCAGTCCGCAAGCGTCCGCATTACCGGGGCAGGCAGCGCCACCGTGTGGGTCGAAGAAGAGCTTGATGCCACCATCAGTGGTGCCGGCAACGTCAGCTACTACGGCGACCCAAGCGTAGATGAAAACATTAGCGGCGCTGGCAATGTGAACAGCTTAGGCGAGAAGTAAAATTTATCCTTCCCCTGAGTGCGTCGCATATTATCCCCGGATGGGGACCAGATGGGTGGACGAGTCTCATTAAGGAGCAAAAGCTACTCGGTTGGATCGTCTCATCAAGTAAGGTGCGACGCACCCTCACCCTCTGCCCAAAACGAAAAGGCTCCCGAAGGTTGAACTTCGGGAGCCTTTTATGTCTCACTCTGGAGTCGGACAGCTCGCTGTCCGTTTTTTAAAAGCAAGCTCTGTAACAGCCAACTGCTCACTCCGTGGGCAAAGCTGATAGATCCATATTCGGGTCAATTTCCAAGTTGGCCTCCTCCACCCAGCACGCCGAATGGAAATATGGATTTTCGATCTTATACCAGCCCGGCTTGAGTCCGATGGCGAGCAGCTCTACAACCTTGCCTTCGCTGATATTACTGGTCAACACAGATTCGGTGGAGGGAGCCTCGTAACATGGTGTGAGATCGTTCTTGATCGTCGGCGGCTTGATCTCGATCGGCGTTGGCGTTACGGCTTCAGTTGCAGTTGGTGCTGGGGTCAGTGTGGGCGGGGGAGTGGGCGAATATGCGGCTACTGTCTGCGTCAACATCATGGATGCCAGTTCCGCTGCGCGCGTGCCGATCACATCCACCGTGGCAGTGGCAGGAACTGCGTTTTCTGGTGCACAGGCCGAGAGCAGGATCAGCATGGCAATTGTAGTTGAGAGGATTCGAAATACACGTAAGTTCATTTTTTCTCCAATTAAAGGTAAGTTTTGGATTTAGAAAGTATACCTGAGGTTTTTTGATACCACTGATAATTTTTTTGAACCGCAAAGCACGCCAGGGTCGCTAAGAAAGGCAAAAAACATTTTTTTAATCTTGGCGCGCGTTGCGCTCTTGGCGGTTATTCTGAACTTTCTTTATCCGCCCGCGATCTTTGTTTTATAGCCCAGTTTCTGCAATGCCCCGGCGATCTTCTCACGATGTTCGCCTTGAATTTCAATCACGCCGTCTTTGACCGTTCCGCCCGTGCCGCAGATTTGCTTAAGTTTTTTCGCGAGTTCCTTCATATCTTCTTCTGAAAGCACCAAGCTCTTTACCAGGGTCACAGACTTCCCTCCACGGCCTTTGGAATCGCGATGTAGGTGGGCGGTTTGTGCGTTCGGTGGCAGGGAAGCAACTGTAGCAGGCTTTGTATCTTGTTTGCGCAGGTCACCAGATTCAGTAGACCAAACTGTAGGATCTTTACTCATTTTACAAGTGTGTCTTCTACTCTGCGGTCAGGGATGATCCACATGATCGCAACTACAACATATAAGGCAACCGATATGATGGGAGAAACAAAGGCAAGTGGGATCGCAGGCGCGTAGATGAACAGTGATATCCTGCCTTTGAAATCACTTCCAATGGCAGTAGCCAGCGCTGACTCTTTTGGGTGGATGCCAAGCAGGGTGCGTACCAGAATGTAATATGCCAACGCTGCCAGCAATAGGACGAGTCCATACGTGGCAACCGGCCAAGGGGCAAATTCACTTTCACCGATCCAACTGGTAGAGAAGGGGAATAGCGATATCCAGAATAATAAATGCAAGTTGGCCCATAATACACTCCCGCTGATTTTATGCACGGCTTGAAATAAATGATGATGGTTATTCCAATAGATGCCGATAAAAACAAAGCTCAATAAATAACTGGCGAATACGGGCAGTAACGGCTGTAAGGCCGATAAATCTTCGCCATGCGGCACTCTTAATTCCAACACCATAATGGTGATGATGATGGCAATCACGGCATCGCTGAATGCTTCCAATCGTCCCTTGCTCATTGGGTGAGTTCCATCTCTTTCAATTTGATCAACATGGCCTCCAGTACGCCGCCGCCAACCGATAAAGCCTTGTCTGAAACAAGGAAGCAGGCACTGGGGTCATCACGCGGATCGATGTCGCCGATCTTCATGCCTTCGGTCACTGGCACACGCGGATGAATGAGTCCACGCAGGACACCTTTGAAGGGACTGATTACCGAAGTCTCCTCACTCATCGCATCGTCGTAGGGGATCGTTGCAATCACTTCGCCTTCATCACACTGCTCACCGATTTGTTTGATCGGATTCACAAAGCCAGCGATGGGCGCGCGCAACACACGGCGCGGGTCGCCTTCGGGTTGTCCGCTGTCGGGTTGGGTCTCTCCGCTCCACAGCACACGCCCAAGGGTATGGCTGCGGCGGGTTTCGATCACAGCGTGGCAATTGTCACTTGCGGAGAAACCAGGTCCCAGCCCGATGTGAAGCGAAACATCTATGGGCAAAGGTTCAGGCGCAGATTTCAAGAGTCGTGCATCCACCACAAAAGTGGAGCGGGGACTCGTCAGAAATTGATTTTTCAGGATGTTTGCCTCAGGGTCAACCAGCACTGGAATTTCACCCGCTTCCATCGCATCCTGAAACTGGTCTGGCGAAACAAGGCGAGCGGTTACATCCTCAACCGTTTGCGTGCCAGAGTAGACCGCGTCAGAAAAACAAACGGTGCGCCGCACTGCGAGAGGCATATCCAACTCGAGGATGGCAACTTGAAAACCGGCGTGATGCAAACGCAATGCCACGCCGCTAGCCAGATCACCACCGCCGCGGATGAGGACGAGAGGGTTCATGAAATTTCCTTTGACACCTGAAATGTTTGTTCCTGAAACAATAAGCCGAAAGCATACAGGGTGATGTAAATGAAAACGAAGAAGGCTGAGAACACGCTGATGAATACGATCGATTGCAGGCTCGGATGAGTTGCATAATACAGGAAATCACTCAATCGTTCAAGCGGGTGAAAGAGAATATCCCATGAATTCCAACGCAGGAAGCGGCCAATGTAAATGCCGAGTCCGCTGAGCGCGCCAACTGTGAGCACAAATATCCAGCCTGCAATACGCCCAAACCCGCGCCGCACAATATCGTGCATCATAAAAAGTGAGAACACGCCCAGCAGAATGCCCGTCCACGCGAACCAGTTGATCAGTAATACATCAAACCAGACCGGAATGTTTTCACGCGGGTGACTAAGATGGAACAAGTCGGTTAGGATGTATGGCGCATTCGGAAAAAATAACAACCACGGGATGGCCGCCAACGGCATGGTGATGAAGAGAAACCTGCGCTTCATTGCAAAGCTGGAAGCTGTGTACGCCATCCCAAGCGGAATCCAGGCCAGGAAGAGGTTCCAAAGCAAAAACATATAATCGTCTGAGTCGCTTAATATGACACGGGCACGCAGTAGCGCCACCGATAATAGGCTTGAGCCACACAACAAGCCCAGCACTGTCAGCCGAAACCTGAATGGTTTTAATTTGCCGTAGATATTTTGAATCATTCTGCCTCCAATTGTTTTCGCCAATTGTATCGACTCCCGCTTTCAATGGCTTGCAAAGACTCGCAGAGTTGAAGTCTCATTATGGAGTCCAAAGTCTCCCGACTTTGGACAAAATTTCTCTACCGTACAAATAAGAGCAAAATCGTAAATTGCTCCTTGCGCCGTCCTCGGCGCAAGATTCCCTCGGAAATTGCCGCCGAGGACGGCGGCGTGAGCATTTCCAGTACGGTAGAGAAGACAAAACCAAGCCTTATACAAAATCAGGAGATTTTGTACCCCGAGGCGGAGTCCTGCGCTTTGATGGAATGCTCATGCAGCATGTGGCTGAATGAATATAGAAGCAGGAAGATGAACAGGAAGAAGAAGGTGTAGAGAAAGGTAAAAGCTGCCAGGCGCATGCTTGGGTCAATCACAATGCCAAGAATGTTCATGGCGGTCTCTGCCGGGTTTTGCAGAATATCCCATGAATTCAGGCGCACAAAACGCCCGATGTAAATTCCGAAACTGCTTAAGCCAGAGATCACAAAGACAAAGGCCCAGCCTGCAAAACGCCCGAAGGTGCGCATGATGATATCCTGCATCAAGTAGAGCGAGATGACTCCGAGCAGCATACCCGTCCATGAAGTCCAGACCACGATCAGCACGTCATACCATAGCGGAGCGCCGCTGGTTCCTCTCGTCAGGTCTTGCAAGTCAGTGAGCATGTAGGGCGCATTAGGGAAGAAGATCAGCCATAAGAAGGCGATGACCGGGATGACGAGATACAACCACATCCGCCTCCATGAGACTGCATGTGCGATGTAAGCCAGGATGAAGGGAATCCAAGCCAGGAAGAGATTCCAGATCAAGCCGGTATGACGCCTTGTATCGCTATAAGCCACTCTAGCCGCAACCAGCATGATGCAAACCAAACAAGCCATGTTCAGTAAAACAAAAACAGCGATATTATGCCGATTGCGGCGGATGAAATCTTTTAATTGTTTGAACATCATGACCTTTCACGCAAATATACAATCAAATCAATATCGCCGGGAGAATAGCCCAACTCGGTCAACATGGCGGCGGCCTCACTACGATGTTGTGTGCCGTGATTGACAACGTGCGCCATTACCTGCCAGAGAATATTTTCCCTTGGCTCTCCAGCCGTAGTCTTGTATTGAAAAACTGCACTCAGTTTTTCATCGGTAAGTGATGCCACGAAATCACTTAAATCCTTCTCCTCTTCCAGCCAGCGCGAGCGGATGGAATCGAAAGTTGGGAATTCTTCGGGCTTCATGAAGCGAGTGGGCGAATCGCCCTGCCAACGCTTGCGCCACAGCCATTCAGCAAACAGGGTGTGTGTGAGCGTATCCCTCAACCCGCCATGCGGATAGGATGCCGGTGCGAGAAATTGTTCCGCAGTCACTTTGGATGCGGCATCCAGGATGCGAGCATTGCACCAGGAATTGTATTTGTAAAGCAGTTGAATATCATGTGTGTTCATCGTGATAAAAACTCCATCAGGATTGGGTTGACTATCTCTTGCTTTTCATAATGTGGGAGGTGCGAGCAATTCTTTATCGGGTGGAATTCTGCGTGCGGCAAGGCTTGCAAAAGCAGGATGTGGTCTTCGAAGGGCGTGGTTTTGTCATTTTCTCCCCAAAAGATAAGGGTTGGTTTTTTCAACATGCCTATTTTCAGGTAAGTATCGAAAAATGATTCCAACATCCTGTTGCGCATGGTGGATAAAATTGCGCGCTTAAAGCCTTTGTATTGCATTTGGATTTTGTATTTTCTCTGGAGCATTTCCACCAGGCTGAGATCGAAGAAGTCAGATGCAACACTTTTCACCATGTTATCGCTTCCGAACAGGCCGAGGAACAGTTCGCCGAGGATGGGCAGTTTTACGGCTTCAAGCAAAGTTGTCAACCGTATGCGTTTCGCGCCCGCCGGGTCGATCAATACATGCTTGCGTACATAGCGCGGATATTTTTCGATGAAGGCTGCGGTGATGGGCCCGCCCATGGAGAGACCGATTAAATCTACTTTGTCCATGCCGAGCGCATCCAGCAAATCTTTGAGTTGTTTTACGAAGAGATTTATATCGTAGCAGGCGAGTGGCTTGTCTGAGTATCCACGCCCGATCAGGTCATAGCGTAAGACGCGAAAGCCTGAATTCGATAAAAACTCAAAGGTGGGATCATAAATGAATGAAGGAACCGAGAATCCGTGCACGAGTACAACGGGGACTCCATCTTTTGATCCGCCAAACTCATAATGTGTGAATCCGTCTGCGAGCGCAATGAATGATCCGCCAATTTCCTTGCGGGTGGTTTCGTTTAGTTCTTTGGTTTCACCGAGATAGGGGAAGGGCATTGTCAATTTATGTCATTGCGAGGGCGCTAGCCCGACACTAGCGCCGCGCGCCAGTGCGGTGAGCAATCTCCAACCCTGGCATGGAGATTGCTTCGAGCGGACGAACACCACTCTCGCAATGACGGAAGGGTTGTTGTTTACTTAATCTTTCCCAAAGCCCGCAGCACTCGCTCCGGCGTAAATGGAAATTCATTGATCCACACTCCGGTGGCGTCGTGGATGGCAGCCGCAATCAGCGGTGCGACAGGCAGGAAGGGAAGCTCGCCCATGCCACGCGCACCCCATGGCCCGTTCGGGTCTGGCACTTCCACCAAAACGGACTCCACTTTTTCAGGAATGTCCCAAATGGTGGGGATGAGGTAGGTACTCAGTTGGTCGGTCAACACTTTGCCGTCTTTGGTTTTGTAATCCTCAAGGACAGCATATCCGTGTGCCTGCACCACTGCACCTTCGATCTGCCCGATGACAAGTTCCGGGTTGATGGCTTTGCCAACATCATCAGCAGAAACGAGTCGAATAACACGCACGTGGCCGGTGTCGGTATCCACTTCCACTTCAGCGGCCTGGGCCACATAAGCATATTGAAAGTTTGGCGTGGAGTAACCGGTCTCTTTATCGAATGGTGTGGTGCGTGGCGCGAGATATTTAAACTCGGCAATCGCAGGGCGTTCCTCGGCCAACCATTTTTCCAAGGCCGCCTCCGCCGCTCCTTTGATCGAGTTGCCAGCCATAAAGGTTAAGCGAGATGCAGATGCGGAACCTGGATTACCTTGCGTGGCTGAGTCAGAAGTTCGCAATTCCACCAGCCCTTCGGGCACGCCCAAAACATGTGCCGCCATCTGCACCATCACCGTATGCGTGCCTTGCCCAACTTCAGCGCCGGCGTGGTGCAGAACGACTCGTTCCATTTTTCCGTTGCCGTGAATTTCAACTTTTGCCCAACAATTTTCCTGATAGCCAAAAGAGAAGCCGACATTTTTGAAACCAGCGGCGAATCCACGGCCACGAGCAATTGATGATTTTTTACGATCAGTTGCCCGTCGTCCATTGTCTTTTCGCTTCTTCCAGCCAAACTTATCGCGTGCAGCTTCGATACATTGAATGATGCTGACCGGGTTCGGCGCAGGTGTGCCCACACCCATCGTGTCACCATCTTTCAGTGCATTCTTCAAACGAAATTCAACCGGGTCCATGCCAAGTTTTTCGGCAAGTTTGTTCATTTGCGATTCGGCCATGAACAAGGCTTGCGGCGCACCGAATCCGCGGAAGGCTGCGCCCGGCAGGTTGTTTGTGTAAACTCCATATACATCTGTTTTGACGTTGGGGATGAAATACGGGCCGGTGGATGTGATGGCTGCGTTGCCGAGCACCTTATTGGATGTATACATGTACGCGCCGCCATCCCCGACCAATTCTGTTTCAGCAGCGACGAGTTTTCCATCGCTGGTGGCACCCCATTTAGTTTTCAACACTACGGCGTGACGTTTGCCATGCCCGATGATCGACTCGCGGCGTGACCAAATGGTCTTGACCGGTCTCTGTAATTTCATGGCAGCCAGTGCCAGCGTGATCTGCACAGATAGGTCTTCACGTCCGCCGAATGCGCCGCCAATGGCCGGGTAAATCACGCGTACTTTTTCGTTCGGGAGTCCGAGTGCATCTGCAATGGTTTCGCGGTCGGCGTGAGTCCACTGCCCGGCGGATTCAACTGTGATCAAGCCTTCACTATCAATGTATGCCAGCCCTGCTTCGGGCTGGAGATAAGCATGTTCCTGCACAGGAGTGCGATATTCACATTCCACAATCACATCAGCCTTGGCGAAGGCTTCGTCCACATTACCTTTGCGAATCTTATAGCGGACGCAGATGTTCGAGTCGCCTCGGTCCGGGTGGAGCAGAGGCGCATCGGGACGCATGGCAGTTATCGGGTCGATAAGAGGCGGCAGATCTTCGTATTCAACTTCGATTAATTTCATAGCCGCATCTGCTTCGGCCTCAGAGTCCGCAACCACTACTGCGATCTGGTCTCCGATAAAACGAACGATGTCAGTATGCGGCTTGCTTGAACCAGGCCCACATAGCACGGGTTGATCCGGGATCTGCAAACCATACTCGTTAACCGGTACATCCCTGGCCGTGTAAACAGCGACAACTCCCGCCGCGGCTTGCGCATTTTCAATCTGAATGGCTTTCACGCGTGCATGAGGACGATCTGCGAAGAGTGTCTTCAAATGCAACATGCCAGCCCTGGCAAGGTCGCCGGAGTAGAGGGTTTCGCCGGTTACTTTGCCGCGTGCATCGATACGTGGATGTGATTTTCCAACAGAAGACTCAGGCATGGTTTCCTAGCGTTTGTATTTTTTAGTTTTGAAGCGTGGAGGGGGCATATCCTGCGGCCCATAGCGCTCCGGGCCAACGATGCGATATGCAAACGCGTAAATCACGGAGATCATACCGCCGATCATGATCATGTATAAGATACTGGCGGCCGCATAGGCATAAAGATTACTGATTCTGGTGATGGGCCCGAATATTGTCATCAGTCCGCTTGACTTATAGAACCAATCAGGCAGCGCTGGGTATCCCAATAATTCATAGGGAATGGCCCAGTTATGCTCGAGTCCATAGTCGATTGTCCCAACACCTGATGCAATTGAAATGGCCGGGATAAGCAGCATCATCACACAACCGATGCCGCGCCAGATCGCATGTGGAGCATTTGTCTTGTGCGGTTTTCGTGTTACTGCGGAACTTGTATATTTGCCCATGATTTACCTCTTAGACCTTTGCCTTGGTGGCATCTTCGATGGCTTTTACGATCTTGTAGTAACCGGTGCAGCGGCATAGGTTACCGGTGATGGCTTGCTCGATCTCATTCTTTGTTGGATTTCTTTTTTCCTCCAACAACATTGCGCCAGACATGATGAAGCCAGGCGTGCAATATCCGCATTGAACTGCGCCATGTTCGATAAAGGCTTCTTGCACGGGGTGAAGTTGTTCGCCCTCTGCCAGCCCTTCCACTGTAATAATCTCTGCGCCATGAGCGCGAGGTGCCGGCACAAGGCAGGACATAACTGCCTGTCCATCCAGAAAGACGGTGCACGCGCCGCATTCACCTTCGGCGCAGCCTTCCTTTGTGCCTGTCAACATTCCCTCTTCACGAAGCAGGCGTAGAAGCGTTTTGTTATACCCGCTCTTGAAGCTATATTTCTTTCCGTTAATACTTGTTTCAATTGGCGACTCTGGGAAGCGACTCGTAGCCTGCGTTCCACCATCCATGGTCTGCTTGCCTTGTAATAGGATCGGCTTCTTCGGCATACTCGTCTGTTCAGTTTCATCGCGGATGGCAGTTAGCCCACGAGCGGTGATGACGCGCACCATTTCGAGACGATAACTTGCGGAGCCGCGCACATCGTCAATGGGATGTGCGGCCAGCATGGCAAGCTCTGCGGCTTGGGCAATGTTTTTAGCTGTCAGTTTTTTCTTCGCGAGGAATTGTTCCGCTTCAACGGCATGAACGATGATGGGAGTCACAGCTCCCAGCGTAATGGATGCCGATTTGACGGTATCAGCTTTGAGGCGCCGTGTTGAGCTTGTCGAAACATCCAGTATGATCGCGATGTCCACAAGCGAGATGGCTTGCGCGCGGCGTAATGCCAGTTTGATAAATGTCCCGCGCTGGGTTTTTGTCATGGCAGGGAATGAAATATCGACCAGCATTTCATCCGTCTGCATGACCGTTTTGCGAACGCCTGTGTAGAATTCTCTTAAAGAAATTGTGCGCTCACCGCGAGTGGAAAGCAAGGTGACACTCGCATCCAGCGCCATCAAGGGTGTGATGGTGTCGTTGGCGGGTGAGGCGGTGATCAGGTTGCCCGCGATCGTGCCGCGGTTGCGAATCTGCGGTGCGCCAACTTCCCAGGCTGCGCGCGCCAATGGGTAAGCTTTTCCGCGAATGAGTTTGGAGGCCGCGCAGTCGTTGTGCGTGACGAGCGGCCCAAGGTGAACGACGTCGTCCTCGTCAATTGTGACCTGTTGAAGGGTGGGGATGCGCGTTACGTCTATGAGGGTCTCAATGCCCTTGCGGACGCCGCGCTCGAGTTCGAGGATAAGATCAGTGCCGCCGGCCACAATGCGAGCGCGCTCTTTCTTCTCCGCTAGAATTTTTATAACCTCATCAATCGAGGTTGCGTTAATGTATTCATGCCACATAATTTTTTATCGTAGGGGCGGGGTAACCCCGCCCCTACAAATTCCAATGGAAACTATTGTCCGCTGCCAGTTACCACCTCAGAGCGGCGCTCGAAGGTTTCAACAGCAAGACGGGCCAGGGTGGTGAGATTGCGAATGGCCGCGGGCAGGGCTGCTTCATCGCCCAGGCTGGCTTCTACATTGTTAAGCGCAGAGCCGACCTGATTGGCGAGATCGAAAAATGCCACATCGAATTGATAGATCGCGTCAAGCTCTTTTTCATTGATCTTCACGGCATCAAACAACCCGGAATAACCGCGCGCGGCAGTGGTGATCTTGTCAATGAAGGTGCGCAATGCCAGCGCTGCCTTTTCCATATCGTCCACATATTTGATCATGCCGCTGCTGACCAGCTCAACCTGCAAATTCGATGCGCGGCTCCAATGCTCTTCAAAGCGGCGCGCCACAGTTTCACGCAGGATCTTATCTGCATCCCGACGGTTCTGCCTTTCAATATAGCCGCTGAAACCAGGGATGTACGAAAGCAGTTTCTTGAACGGGTCTACCTGACTACTTACTTTTTCAAAGAAATCACTCATGTGAGCCTCCTGCCATAATATACGCGCGATCTTTTGAATTGCCTCGCGGCTTTTCCATTATATCGTTTAAATCCAGTTATAATCAAGTTATCATTTTTTTCTCAGGAGCATAAGATGTCGGATCAAGTTAAGGAACTATTAGATCTGGTTGATAACAGTTTATCTGTTGATGGGGTCAACGTAAAAGTACTCGACGCAAACAAATTCAGGAAGAATATCGGTAAATTGGTGGAACGTTCCGCGCTCGCCTCTGACTCCAGCGCAGGTTGGTCCCGTTACCTGGTGCGTGCCGCCGCTTTGGAATTGGGTGTCTACCCCGCATCCATCCACGATCTTTACCTCGCCCGCGGACGAGGCGACGTACCGATGACCTTTACCACGCCCGCCTTCAACCTGAGGGCTTTATCCTTTCATGCTGCGCGTGCCATGTTCCGTGCCGCTAATGCGATCAACGCTGGCGCGTTCATCTTTGAGATAGCACGTTCAGAAATTGGTTACACTGCCCAACGTCCTTCCGAATACGCAACAAATATTCTCGCCGCAGCCATCGCGGAAGGATTTGTCGGTCCTGTATTCATTCAAGGTGATCACTTCCAAGTGTCAGCTAAGAAGTACATGGCCAATCCCGAAGCGGAATTAAAAGCAGTGCGCGACCTGTCTATTGAAGCAATTGCGGCTGGTTTCTTCAATATCGACGTGGATACCTCCACGCTGGTTGATATCAACAAGCCAACCGTCCCCGAACAGCAAACTTTGAATTACCAGCTCTCGGCGCAGATGTCCGCCTTTATTCGCGAACACGAGCCGAAGGGCGTAACCATCTCCATTGGCGGTGAGATTGGCGAAGTGGGTGGGCATAATTCAAATGAAGAGGAACTCCGCGCCTATATGGACGGTTACATTGCCGAGTTGAAAAAACTTTCCCCCGGCAAACCCGGCTTGAGCAAGATCAGCATTCAGACCGGGACTTCTCATGGCGGCACAGTTTTGGCAGATGGTTCCATCGCCCCAGTTACTATTGCTTTCGATGTATTACGTGACCTAAGCCGTGTGGCCCGCAAGGAATATGGTATGGGCGGGACGGTACAGCATGGTGCATCCACTTTGCCTGAAGAGAATTTCCATCAATTCGTTGAGCATGAAGCCATCGAAGTGCACCTTGCCACGAACTTCACTACCATGTTCTTTGATAACGTCCCTGCGGAATTCAAAAAGGAAATGTATTCCTGGCTAGATGTGAACTCCGCCGCAGACCGCAAGCCTGATATGACCGATGAACAGTTCTATTACAAGACTCGCAAGAATGCGGTTGGGCCGTTTAAAGCGAAATCGTATGCCCTGGCGCAGGAAGCCTTGGAAATACTCGCTAAAGCCTGGGAAGCGCAGTTCGGTAAATTATTCAACCTGCTGGGCGTGAGGGATACAAAACAATACGTGGATAAATTCATCAAGCCTGCAAAAATTGCCCCCGTCCTAGCAGACTATGTCAAAGATGCAGTCGCCGCCGAAGATGTAAGCGATCTGGCGGATTAACACGGACTCGAAAATCTCCCGATTTTCGAAAACGGCAAACGTCTCCTGACGTTTGAGTCCAATACCAAGATTCCCGTTTCAGACCAAGGCATTACTCAGGATAGATACATGCTCATCCCTCGCACGGCGATTTTTGCCCGCCGCGGGGATGAGTATTTTTTAATTAAAGGTGTGTCATTGCCAAAGCAGTTTTCCTGGAACCGACACGCTTTTCAATTCACCATAGGTGTAGACCATTGTTCTTCGCAGGCCCGATGCTCGAATTCCAGTACACATACGTGATGATAAGCAGCACCGCGAAGAACACTATTACATAAAGGGGACTCGCATACAGGAAGACCATATCAGGCTCAAGTTCTGTTTTTATACCCGATTGTTCATCCACACAAAACCATCTGCCAGTCCAATAGGTTTCGGAGCCGATATGGGATACATTCTGTGTATAAGACATTTGGCCGTTCGGGCAGACAAACGGCTTGGCAACCAGATTTAACGCTGGGTATAGCGAACCCATACCCACGGAACCAGCAGCGTAGCCCATGACGACGGAAAAGACTAATTCCGCGATGATCCCAATGATAAGTGCGCTGGTTTTGACTTTTCTGATTTTCATACCAGGTGCGCCCATGAAGATGGCAAGCGATCATTTTGTATGAGAGAACGACTGTCTACACAAAATGAGTTGCAATTTGCAGATTCTCTTGTAAAAGGTGCATTTTTGCCCATTTCGGACCTCCGTTTTGAGAATGCTTTGTTAGCCTGCTTCTTTTTAATTACGGCTCTTACTTTTTTTTCTGATAAAAGAATACAAAATACTGCTAAGTACGACGGCGAAAATATTTCCTACAAGTGCTACTAGAGCATTAATCCAAATATCACGACTTTCTGGCTTTTGGCTTTCAGGTAATAAATAGTTTATTGATTTTACGCCCACTATACGCCCGTCAATCTGCAAATTTTTTACTATGCTTTCACTATTGTCTGATAACACTACAAGTCGTGCAGTGACCACATCATCAGGATTTAGTAAAACTGGTTCAATGT